>NZ_JBMQOC010000102.1:0-26295 GCF_053550995.1 Parapedobacter sp. | reverse complement strand
ATGGGATTTTAGTTGCCATGATTCTTAGCAAAAGTAAGTGGTTTTATGGTATGCGACGAAAAAATAAGGAACAATTTTTGTATCTTGGTGCGCTGATTGGAACGATATATGAAGATAAAACAGCCGCTGTGGCGCTTCTCAGCATATTTTTGCTTTTTTTTCTGGGGTGGTTTAACAGGTGCTTCGGCCCAGGAAAGCGTGGATTTTTCCGGCATCATTACCAAATACGACAGTACCTTTTCGGGCATCGGCCCGAAAGTTTATTTTTTGCCACCGCCTAAAACGGAAGCGGAATTGTTGGATGATCGATATGCGGAGAAAGAGGTAGACTCGGCATTGGTGGAAGAATACGTAAAGCGGATGGCGTACTACCACCGGCTAGAAATGACGGGGAATGGTGATGTAGCGGTGAAGTATGTGCCGATCCATGAGTCGCAATTGGCCAGCGTGGAAGGCAAATTGCTGATGGCGGCGGATTATAACCTAGCCAGCAATAACCTCAATACATTGGCCGATATCCAGAACCGGTTGGCCATGGAGTATGTCGCTATCGGAACGATAGATTATGCGATTGAGTTTTTCGAAAAGGCCATATGGACGAAGAAGACGGTGAATAATATGGCTGATTGGGAAACCATTTCTAACAACCTTGCCGTGACCTATGAATACCTGGGGCAATTGGATAAGGCATATGCCCTCCGGCAAGAGCTGTATGAGCGGGCCGTAAAAAGCCGAGACAACCGCGACCAGGCAAATACGCTGATGAAATTGGCGCTGATCAAGGCCAAGAAGGGCGGATGGAACGAGGCAGAACGCGACATCATTCGGAAAGTCGTGCCGCTTTTCAGGCGAGCGCGAGACGAGGCTGGCCGGGCCTCAGCCTATAGTACACTAGCAGCCATCTATACGCTTCAGCATAAATACCCCGAAGCGCAATGGTTTTTGGTACAGGCCAAGACGATCGTCGACCGCGAAGGGATTGCGGAGCAATTGCCTGAAATCATGTTCCACCTTGCCGAAACGAAGAAATACGCCGGCAACCCCGAAGTGGCTATCGAAGAATACAAGGTGGCTAGTAACTTGGCCAAAAAGGATCACCGGATCGGTATGCAGTTGGCTATCCAAGATGCGCTGGGTAACCTTTATCATGAAGCAGGCGACTATGACGGCGCCGCGCTTGCCCTCAATCAGTATGACTTGCTAAAGAATATGTTGTTCAAAGGGGTAACGCCTGTAGACAATTGAGATCTGTTGGAATGGCAATTAGGTGATAAAGATAATTGGATTTTTAATTACATTTAGCGACTTGAATGACGTTGGGTTGTGGACAAACGCAATCAGGATATAGGGATAGGATTATCAGTATGGAGAATATGTTGAAGAAAGTTTTTTTTGCCTTGTTTGTGGTGGCCATAGCGGCCTGTGGATCCAAACCTCGGGTGAATTTGGATGCGGAAGTAGGTGCTTTGCAGCCTACGGCCGAGCATGCAGTGATTGCAAAGGATGTGGTTGGGTTATTTGAATCGGTGAGTTATAAAAAGGTCCCTTTCAACGATTCCATTTCGTCGATTATTTTCGATAACCTCATTAATGCGGTAGATCAGGGGAAGAATTATCTCCTGCAATCGGATATCGACGAATTTGAACAGTACCGGGGCACGCTGGCCCAAGATTTCCGCGACGGAGATCTCAGTGCGGCATACCATATATTCAATGTTTACCTGGAGCGCTACCTCGGGCGACTCGATTATGCCATCGAACAGGTGGATGCGCCGCATGACTTTTCCGTAGATGAAGTATATGTCTATAATCGGGAAAACGAAAACTGGTTTGCATCGGAAGCCGAAGCGGATGAACAATGGCGTAAGCGTGTTAAATATGATTTGCTTAACCTACGCATCAGCAGCGATGGAAGCGATTCGACAGCGGCGAAGCAGAAGGAGACGCTAACCAACCGGTATAAAAACCTGATTTCGATGGCCAAGAAAACGGATAACAACGAGGCTTTCCAGGTCATCATGGCGGCATTGACCGATGCCATCGATCCGCATACCAGTTATTTCAATCCGTATTTCGCTCAGCGTTTTAACGAGGAAATGGCCAACACGTTTGAAGGCATCGGCGCTCGGTTGACCATCGAAAACGAGGTGGTGAAAGTGGCGGATGTTATTGTAGGCGGACCGGTATACCGTGAGAAAGCCCTGCAGATTGATGACCGCATCATCGGTGTAGCGCAGGGCGAGGACGGTGAGTTTGAAGACATCATCGGTTGGAAACTAGACCATGCCGTAACCAAAATCAAAGGTCCGAAAGGTACTGTGGTAAGGCTGAAAATTATCCCCGCGGGGCAGGAGCTTACGGCAGAGCCAAAAATCGTATCGCTTACGCGTGATCGCGTGGTCATCGAGGATGAGTCTGCCAAACGCGAGATTAAGGAAGTAGTGGGAGATGATGGGAAAACCTATCGGGTAGGGATTATCAGCTTACCGAAATTCTATATCGATTTTGAAGCTTATCGAAGGAACGATCCGAATTATAAAAGTACCACCCGTGATGTACGGCTGCTGCTCGATTCGCTTAAACAAGACAGTGTAGATGCCGTAGTGATGGACCTCCGGTTCAATGGAGGCGGATCGTTGCAGGAATCCATCGAGTTGACCGGCTTGTTTATCGACAATGGCCCGGTGGTGCAGGTACGTGACACGCGAGATCGTATTGAGGTGAATAGCGATAGGGAAAGCGGGGTAGCATGGGACGGGCCCTTGGGCGTTATCATCAACCGGTTCAGTGCGTCGGCTTCCGAAATCTTTGCTGCAGCCATCCAGGATTACGGCCGTGGGATTATTCTGGGTTCGCAATCGTATGGCAAAGGGACGGTACAATCGGCCATAGACATGAGCCGGGTAATCAGTCCGATCGACCAGCTCTCGCTCAAAGCACACGCCAATGAGGATGAAGGGCTGCCGGCTGGGGCGCCCCAGTTTGGCCAGATTAATATTACCCTCGCCAAATTCTACCGAATTACGGGGAGCAGTACCCAACATAAAGGCGTAGAACCGGATATTGTGTTCCCATCTGTGTATGCTGCCGACAAATATGGGGAGAGTTCGGAGCCCTCAGCTTTGCCGTGGGATCAGATCTCGGCTACCGATTTTGCACCTGTTGCGGATTTGGGATCTATCATCGGTCAGTTGGCCGCGAAGCATCAAACACGTATGGAAGATGCACCTGCATACGGCTTCCTGCTCGAAGACATCGAAACGATGAAGAAGCAGGAAACAGAAACCAGCGTGACCCTCATGGAAGAACAACTCAAGAAGGAACGTGAAGAAAACCGCCTGAAGCGGAAGGGGCGGACGGAAGCATTACAGCAATTGCAGATAAACCTGCCGCGCAGCGGCGCTACCACTGCCGTGGACGAGGGCCTCGATTTCATTCAGGAGGAGAGCTTGGCGGTGATGGCCGACTATGTGGCGTTGGAAAGGAAATAACAGCCAAAAAAGTAATATCAGAGGCTCAGTTTTGGTAAGCCACCTGTATCACGCAGGTGGTTTTTTTTATCTCTTTTGATGTACGTCACTACATCATTACCTCTCATGACCAAGAGTGTATACTGTACACACAATGATTGATTGTGAGTAAGTCGGTATTTATCTTATGTTGTTTTTTTACAGTGTGTTAATCAGTCGGTGTTCGTCGTATTGAGAAATTTTTATGGTGATGATGTAGGGATGTGCAACCCTTTTATTTGTAGCAGTTACCTATACATCACAACTTTGTAAAACAATACAGCGCAAAAAGCTGTATGAAAAGAAAGGCCGATTAAACCCTTCGAAGATAAAGGGAGATGCGTGAATTAAAAGATTGATAAACCAACTAATTGAAAACAACATGAGGAATTTATTTACATGCTTCTTATTGCTGTGCATGGTTCCTGCCTTAGCCGTGGCGCAACCCAGGGTAAGCGGGCGGGTAACCGATGCATTGACTTCGGGTGGCATACCCGGTGTCACGGTAATCGTCAAAGGCACGGAGACTGCCACACAGACCGACGCTATGGGAAACTATACCATCGAAGCCGGTGCGACCGATACCTTGGTTTTCCGGTCGTTGGGTTATGCGTTGCAGGAGGTGGCGGTTTCCAACCAAACAACCATCAACGTCGTCTTGGAAGACGAAGGTACCGAGCTGGAAGAGGTGGTCGTGATTGGGTATGGTACTGCGCAGAAGCGCGACCTGACGGGATCGATTACACAGGTGAAAGGAGAAGATATCGTAGACCGGCCGGGTACCAATCCCGTGGCTAACTTACAGGGTAAGGTAGCTGGTTTACAAGTGACTAACTCAGGCCGGCCTGGGCAAGAACCGGATATCCGTATTCGGGGAACCAACTCAATAAACGGAGTGAAACCGCTGTACGTCGTAGATGGCTTGCTGAATGACAACATCAACTTTTTAAATCCCGCCGATATTGAAAGCGTCGAGGTACTGAAAGACCCCTCTTCATTGGCAATTTTTGGTGTGCGTGGTGCCAACGGGGTGATCGCGATTACGACGAAACGCGCAAAGTCAGGCCAGTTGAATTTTGATTTCAGCTCACGTATCGGGATTAAAAACGTGGCTAAGCGGATGAATATGACAGATGCCGCAGGGTTTAAGGAATTGTATGAAGAACAACGGTTCAATCAGGGCGATGCTCCATATGATTACACTTACTGGCAGGGCAATACCGATTGGCAGGACGAGATTTTTAACAACGGTATGCTTAATTACAACAACTTGAGCGTGAGCGGTGCCACGGAGCGAAATAGCTTCCGCATGGGAATTGGCTATTCGCACGATGAGGGGGTCATCAAGCATGAGCGCCATAAGCAGCTGACACTTAACCTGAGCGATGAATTGAAGATTACCGACAATTTCCGCACCGGTATCGTGTTTAACGGTTATCGGGCACAGCTGCCCGTAGAACGCGGTGTTTTCGGAGCTATCTTAGCGGCACCGATCGCTCCGGTATTCAATGCCGAATACGGATTGTATCATTCCATGCCGGATTTTCAGCGAGCACAGGTAAATAACCCTTTGGTACCAATCGAAGAACGGAAAGATTCACAAATCCGCCTCAATTACCGCGGGGTACTCAATACGTTTGCGGAGGTTGATTTTCTGCAAAACTTCAACTTTCGGGTTAACCTGTCTGCGGATTATGGTTTCAACCAGTTCCGCACATACCAGGGGTTGGTGCGGGTGTATAACCCCGATATGGATGGGGAAGACAAGGCCGAGCTGATTGACAATCAGCTCACTTCCGTAAGTCAGTCGCAAGACAAGTACTATAAATATCAGACCGATTGGCTGTTGAATTATAAAAATAGTTTTGGCTTGCATAACCTGACGGCTATGCTGGGCTATACGACCTACATGCAAGGATTTGAGGGTACAACGGCAAGAAGAACGCAGGGTGAAGGGCTGGAAATCCCCAACGACCCCGATTATTGGTATGTAGGTGTAGGGGATGTTAGCACGCAAACAGGAAGTGGGTCTGGCTGGGAGTACCGGACGCTCTCGTACATGGGCCGTGCGTTGTATAATTACGACGGTAAATATCTGATAAATGCTTCATACCGACGCGACGGTAGTTCGGCTTTTGCCCGCTCCGGAGAGCCTTGGCAGAATTTCTTTGCCATAGGGGGCGCTTGGGTATTGACGCGTGAGGGCTTTATGCAGGATCAATCGCTGATTGATTTACTGAAAATCCGCGGCTCATGGGGTAGTTTGGGAAACCAGGATGTTGGGGGCAACAAATACCCGATGTATCCGTTATTGGTGGCCGGAAATTCGACGGTGTTTGGCGACCGATTGGTTCCTGCTTACGGCCCAGAGTATATTCCGGATGATGACCTACATTGGGAAGTCGTGAAGGCATGGGAAGCTGGGTTTGAACTGACGGCTTTTGATAACCGGTTTGACCTCGAAGCGGTGTACTACCATAAGAATACGCACGACGTACTGGTACGCATACCTGGTGTTTTCGGTAGCTTGCCCGGATTAGGTAACCTCGGCCAGATTGAAAATAAAGGGCTAGAGCTAGCAACCCGCTGGAACCAACAGATTACGGATGACTGGCGTTTCTCAATTGGTGGCAACATCACGACGGTCAAAAACAAGGTAATCAAACTTTCTACGGAAGGCTATAATGTGATTTCCGGTCCGTCGCGTACGGAAGCGGGGTACCCCATAGGCTACTTTTGGGGATATGTCCACGACGGGATTTTCCAAACCAACACGGAAATTGAACAGACACCCGAATACAGGCTTGGTGGTACGGCACCCCGGCCGGGGGATATCCGCTACAGGGATGTGAATGGTGATTCGTCAATCGATGTGAATGACCGAACGATAATTGGTAACCCGACGCCTGACTTCTACTACGGGGTATCGCTGAATACTTCATATAAAAATTTCGATCTCAATCTGGAGTTCCAAGGGGTATATGGTAACGAGATTATGCGTACGTGGAATCAGAACCAATTTGCAACGTACAATTTCTTACAGGATCGATTGGGGCGCTGGAACGGTGTGGGTACAAGTAATTGGGAGCCAATTATGGACGAAGGACGCGCCAACAACCGGCAGTTTTCTACCTATTTCATTGAGGATGGCAGCTTCTTCCGGCTACGCGATGTGACCCTGGGCTATACATTCCCGCAGGAAGCCATTAGCAGAATAAAACTGAAAAACTTACGTTTGTTTTTCAACGCACAGAACGTTTTTACGCTATCGAACAATACCGGTTTTACGCCGGAGATCGGTGGTAGTGCCATCTCGTTCGGTGTTGATGGAGGTACTTATCCGGTGCCGGCAATTTATACCTTTGGACTGAACCTTAACTTTTAATCCAAGAAGCATCATGAAAACAGGAAAAAATAGAAGCGCAATTGTACTAAGTGTGTTGTGGATGGGTGCCTTGCTGCTAGCGGGCTGTGGTACAGAGTGGTTGGATATCAAACCGAAAGGCCGCTTTACCGAACAGGATTTACCAGATGGTTCGCTGGAGAGCCGGGTGTTTGCCGCTTATTCGGGTTTGCGTAGCGAAGCGACCAGCGGATTACCCTATGCAGCGGTGCACAACATCCGCTCGGACGATGCGCATCTGGGTAGTAATTCGGGCGATTATGCGGCCGCGGGCCCGATTTACGACGAGTTTAATTACCCACTGTCGCACTGGCTAACGGACGGCTACTGGTCTGGACATTACAGCCTGATCAACCTGACCAACAATGTAATCACTGCCTTGGACTCGATCGCTGACCCGACGGAAGCCACATGGGTGAACGTGGCCGAAGCCAGGTTTCTGCGGGGTTGGGCCTATTTCAATCTGGTGCGGACGTTCGGCGAGGTGCCAATCATTGATTTCCGGATTACAGACCAAGCATCAGCCATCCGCCCCAAATCGACTGTTGCAGAGATCTATCAGCTGATAGATTCGGATATCCAGGAGGCGGTAGCTTTATTGCCCGACGAGTGGGATGGGTACCCAGGCAGGGCAACCCGCGGGGCTGCGTTGGCCGTGCAGACCAAGACATATATGGCGCGGCGGCAATACGCCCAAGCACTGGCGTCGGCCCAGACCATCATTGGATCGGGAGTATATGATTTGAATACACCTTATGGCGAGATTTTCCGTGAAGAAGGCGAAAACAACAGTGGCTCTATTTTCGAGATCCAGGCGCTATTTGACGGTACGCAGGACTTGGGTGTGACGTGGGCTAGCCGGCAGGGCGTGCGGGGTTCAGGCGACTGGAATCTGGGCTGGGGCTGGAACATTCCCCACCAGCGGCTCATTGATGCTTTTGAAGCCGGCGATCCCCGGAAGGACGCTACCGTGCTTTTTTCGGGGGAAGATGATGGGTTTGGTAATGTATTGCCGAGTAACCTGCCCCGGCCACAGTGGAATAAAAAGGCGTATGTGAGTCCCGCCATCCGCAGGGAGTTGGGCAATAACTTCGGTCGTTGGTTCAATGTGCGCATTATTCGGTATGCGGATATTCTGTTGCTCGCTGCGGAAGCGGCCAATGAAGTGGGTGGTGATGCCAATATCGACTTGGCACTGGATTATCTGGAGCAGGTGCGGGGCCGTGCACGCGGGGGAAATAACAGCATTTTACCACCGGTTACCACGCGTAACCAGGAGGAGCTACGACAGGCCATTCGCCACGAACGGCAGGTGGAACTGGGTATGGAGAATGAACGGTTTTTTGATCTGGTGCGCTGGGAAATTGACGTGGAAACCATGCATGCTGCAGGCCATACAGGCTACCAAGTACGCAATCGCTTTTTCCCGATTCCACAGGGTGAGATCGACCGGTCGGGCGGTGTCTTGATCCAAAACCCGGATTACAATTAATCAATAGGTCTTAGTATGATAAAGTACCAACAACGATGAAACGATTTTTATATGCAACCGCAATGATGCTTATAGGCATCATCGCTATGGGCGCCTGCCAGAAGATGGAACGCCCTGAGATGAATATCATTCCAGACCCGGAAGATGATGGAACGATACGGATACTGGCAATTGGCAATAGCTTTTCTGAGGATGCGGTCGAAAATTATTTATATGAATTGGCCTCCGCGGAAGACATCCCTGTAATCATCGGTAATCTCTACATCGGCGGCGCTTCGCTCGAACTGCATGCGGAAAATGTAAACGAAAATAACAAAGCTTACAGTTACCGCAAAATAGACCGGGATGGGGAAAAAACAACGGTGGCTAATACATCAATTGCCGAGGCGCTGGCCGACGAGCAATGGACGCATATCAGTTTTCAGCAGGCGAGCCCCAATTCAGGTCAGTTCGAAACCTGGGAGGCATCGCTGCCCACAGTGTACAACTACGTGGCACCGCGTGCCACCAATCCGAACGCAAAGTTCATGTTGCACCAGACGTGGGCATATGCCCAGAATTCAACCCATTCAGGTTTCCCGAATTACGACAGCGACCAGCTGGCGATGTATCGGGCAATAATCGATGCCGTGAGCCGGGCGAAGGAATTGGTGGCGATTGATTTGGTAGTACCGGCTGGTACGGCGATCCAAAATGGGCGCACCAGCATCATTGGAGACAATTTTACCCGGGATGGGTACCATCTGGATATGAACATTGGCCGCTATACGGCAGCATGTACATGGTTTGAAGTTGTTTTTGGAGAAAGTGTAGTAGGAAACCCCTTCAAACCTGAGGCACTGTCTGATTATGAGGCTGAGATAGCCCAGCAGGCTGCGCATATGGCGGCTGCTAGTCCGAACGAAATTACCGATATGGTAGATTACAAGGATTGGGGTGGTGCATTTGAGTTTGTAAACCCGGCGTTGATCAATTTTGCTCACTCAGAAGGAGCGGAAGGATGGGACGGATTCAGCAGTCATATGGCCGGCTCTTCCATCTTGAACCTGAAAGATATGAATGGCGATTATACGGGCGTGACGCTGACTATCGAAGAACGCTTTAATGGTGTGAATGCTAATGGTGAGACGGATGCAACAGCGTTCGATATGCCTGAATCTGTTGCGAAGAGTTCATTTTACGGAAATTCGAAGGCGGAGTTTGGCGGTCTGCTAATCGAGCAGAGTGTAATTAAGATCACAGGTTTGGATATAGACAAAACATATGACCTGTGTTACTTCGGGTCGCGTGGAGGTGTAGGCGACAACAGGGAAACGGCTTATACGGCCAAAGGTGCCAATGAAAAAACAGCTTTGCTGAATACGTCAAATAACAAAGACGATGTGGCATGTACCAACGGGATACAGCCCGATGAAAGCGGGGAGATTCGGCTTACTATTGCTGCCGGGCCTAATAACACCAACGGTACTGGATTTTATTACATCACTGCAATGAAGATTACACCGGTAGTAGAATAGAAGGTATTCATGAAGGAAACATCGATAGTAATGATGCTAAGCTTGTGCTTATTGATGCTAAGTGCATGCCAACATTTGCCCAAAGCGGGGGGACAGCAGCAAAGAAATAAAGAAGCTAAGCTCAACGACGATTCCCTGCTCACCCTCGTGCAGCAGCAGACTTTTCAGTACTTCTGGGATGGGGCGGAACCGGTTTCGGGGCTCGCGCGTGAGCGCATCCACATCGATGGGGAATATCCGCAGAACGACAAGGAGGTCGTTACCATTGGTGGTAGCGGTTTCGGGCTGATGGCCCTTATCGTAGGGCTGGAACGCGGATTCATTGCGCGGCAAGCCGGTGTGGACCGTTTTGAGAAAATACTCGATTATCTGGAAAAGGCAGACCGCTTCCATGGGGCATGGCCACATTGGCTGGATGGCCCTACGGGCAATGCCAAGCCGTTCAGTAAGGACGATAATGGCGGTGACCTCGTGGAAACCGCTTTTATGGCGCAGGCATTGATTTGTGTGAGGGAATATTTCCAGCAGGGTAATGAACAGGAAAAGCAATTGGCTGCACACGCCGATACCCTCTGGAAAGCCATTGAATGGGATTGGTACCGCCAAGGCGGGCAGAATGTACTGTATTGGCATTGGAGCCCAACGGCTGGTTGGGCGGCCAATCACCCCATACGGGGCTATGATGAATGCCTGATCACGTATGTGCTGGCTGCTTCATCGCCCACACACGGCGTACCTGCCGAGGTGTATCACGAAGGCTGGGCACGTGGGGGTGCCATTACCACGGATGCCAAGCGATATGGCCATCCGATCATCCTCAAGCATAATGTGCCGGATAGCAACGGTGTGGGACCGTTGTTTTGGTCGCATTATTCATACCTGGGCCTCGACCCGCGCGGCCTGAAAGATCAATATGCGGATTATTGGGAACTGAACCGTAACCACGCGCTTATCCAATACGACTATGCTGTCGAAAACCCAAAGGGCTACAAGGGATACGGCCCTCCGGCCGGTGGATGGGGATTTACCGCGAGCTACTCGGTGAAGGGCTACGCAGCGCATAATCCCGATAATGACCGTGGTGTGATCTCACCGACGGCAGCATTATCATCGTTTCCATATACGCCGGAACATAGCATGGAAATGATACATTACCTTTACGAGGAGCTCGGCGATAAAGTTTGGGGCAAGTATGGTTTTTACGATGCGTACAGCGAAACGGAAAACTGGTACCCGCAACGCTACCTCGCTATCGATCAGGGGCCTATTCCGGTGATGATAGAAAATCATCGTACCGGGCTGTTGTGGAATCTTTTTACGGGAGCCCCCGAGATTCAGGCGGGGTTACGGAAATTGGGCTTTGAAAGCCCCGCATTGTCCGTGTCTAAGTGAACAAAATGAAAACGACTGGAAGCTACGGATGGTTTGCAGATCCCGCTCAAGAAAATTTACCAGAAACGTATTGATCACCTGTATCGCGGAACGTACTGATTCATACGACGCGGGCATGGGATACCAAGTGTAGGGCGGCGAAAGGGATTCAGTAAACGATGAACATGGAAAAGATGAAGAAGCGGACATATTTTCTCTTATTAAGGATAATCTGCTTGGTAAGTTTACCGATGCTGGCGGCACAGGCACAGACAACGGCCGATATGGACCGTTTCATTGGGGGGCTGATGGAGCAGATGACCATCGAGGAAAAGATTGGTCAGCTGAATCTGGTCACCGCAGGTGAAGTGACCACCGGATCGGTGGTTAGCACCGATGTAGAAGCCAAAATAAAGGCGGGGAAAATCGGGGGCATCTTCAGCATGACGACACCCCAACGTATCCGCGCCGCACAGGAGTTGGCAGTCAACCAATCGCGCCTCAAGATTCCACTTATTTTTGGGTTGGACGTCATCCACGGCTATAAGACCATCTTCTCCATCCCGTTGGCGCTTGCCGCTACGTGGGATATTGACCTGATCGAAGAGACCGCACGGATTGCCGCGGTCGAAGCATCGGCCGATGGACTCAATTGGACCTTCTCACCGATGGTCGATATTTCAAGGGATGCGCGATGGGGCCGCATCTCCGAGGGATCGGGTGAGGATACGTACCTGACCTCACGCATCGCCGAAGCAATGGTTCACGGCTACCAAGGTGATGACCTCGCCGCGGTTAACACACTCATGGCCTGTGTGAAGCATTTCGCGCTGTATGGCGCAGCCGAGGCAGGGCGCGACTACAACACCACCGATATGAGCTTGCACCGCATGTACAACGAGTACCTGCCACCCTATAAGGCGGCCATCGATGCCGGAGTGGGAAGCGTGATGACATCGTTCAACGACATCAATGGCGTACCCGCCACGGCCAACAAATGGCTGATGACGGACGTCCTTCGCGACCAATGGGGATTCGATGGGTTCGTGGTAACCGATTATACGGCCGTCAACGAGTTGGTAGCCCATGGCTTGGGCGATTTGCAAGAAGTTTCTGCACGGTCGCTCCAAGCGGGAGTCGATATGGATATGGTAGGAGAGGGGTTTCTCACGACGCTGAAGAAATCGCTGGACGAAGGCAGGGTGAAGGAAGCGGACATTGACCGCGCTTGCCGGCGCATCCTCGAGGCAAAGTATAAATTGGGGCTTTTTGACGATCCCTTTCGCTATTGCAACCCTGAACGTGCCGCGGAGGCGATTCTCCATCCCACCCACTTAGCTAAAGCGCGTGAAGCGGCAGGGAAGTCGTTTGTGCTGCTTAAAAATGACCAACATCTGCTTCCGTTGAAAAAAACGGGAACCGTAGCACTGATAGGCCCTTTGGCCAATACGGGCAGCAACATGCCGGGCACGTGGAGCGTGAGCGCCGACTTGGCGCATTCACCCTCACTGTTGGCGGGCATGCGGGAAGTGCTGGGCGACCAAGTCAACATCATCCACCACCATGGATCGAACCTGTTGGAAGACGCCAGTTACCAAGAGCGGGCGACGATGTTCGGCCGTACCATCCCGCGGGATGAGCGGCCAGAGGCAGATATCCTTACCGAGGCAATGGCCGTCGCTCAAGAGGCCGATGTCATCATCGCCGCCTTAGGCGAAAGCTCGGAGATGTCTGGCGAATCTTCCAGTCGCACCGATATTGGTCTACCGGCCGTACAACGGCGTTTGTTGGCCGAGCTGTTGAAAACGGGCAAGCCGGTGGTGTTGGTGCTCTTTACAGGGCGGCCACTCACGCTAACTTGGGAAGATGCCCATGTGCCGGCCATCCTTAACGTATGGTTTGGCGGTACGGAAACGGGCAAGGCCGTGGCTGACGTGCTGTTCGGCGACGTAAACCCATCGGGCAAGCTACCCGCCACATTCCCCCAGCATGTGGGGCAGGTACCGCTGTACTACAGCCACAAAAACACCGGGCGGCCGCTGGCTGAGGGGCAGTGGTTTGAGAAGTTTCGCTCAAACTATCTTGATGTGTCTAACGAGCCATTATACCCCTTCGGTTATGGTTTGAGCTATACGGCATTCACCTATGGAGACGTGTCGCTAAGCAGCGGTATCCTGCAGCCAACCGATACGCTCGAAGTTACGGTCGACGTGCGCAACACCGGCGATGTTGGCGGCGAAGAAGTCGTGCAGCTTTACATCCGCGATGTGGTGGGCTCGGTAACGCGGCCCGTGAAGGAATTGAAGGGCTTCCAGAAAATCTGGTTGGAGCCCAACCAGTCGAAACGCGTGGTTTTCAACCTAACGGTAGACGACCTGAAGTTTTACAATGCCCAGCTGGAGTACATGGCCGAACCTGGTGAGTTTGTCGTGTCCGTTGGCACCAATTCGCGCGATGTGCAAGGCAACCGGTTTATACTTGCCGATTGATGTCGGGTTAACCTCGGTCGTTACCGCCAAATATCGTTTCGTTGGCCAGTAGCGTTTCATCAGGGCTGATGCTGTGCGGTTTGCCGGGATAGATTTCCGTGATTACGGCTGCCCCGAGATCGCGCAAAACCGTCGCGCTTTCTTCAATCCGGTGCAGGGGTACGTGCGGGTCATTGTCGCCCGATGTAATCAATATGGGTGTACCTTCAAAATCACCTGTGTAATTGCCGAAGTTCAACGATTCTCCAATCAGGCCGCCCGTGAAGGCAACCACACCTCCATACGGCTGTGCATGGCGTGCTACGTATTCAAGGGCCAGGCATGCACCCTGTGAGAAACCTACCAGATAGACGGCATGTGTTGGGATCCCAGCGCGCGTTGCTTCCGCCACCGCGTCATCGACTAAAGCCAATGCCGAGTCCAGAGCTGGTTGATTATCTGCTACAGGAGCAAGGAAACTATATGGATACCACGAGTTATTGGTGGCTTGGGGTGCCAGTAGCAGTGCCTCGTCGAGCTGGAGGTGGCGGGCCAGTGAAAGTATGCCAGGGGCGGAGCTGCCCCGTCCATGGAGCAGCACCACGGCCTTACTGGCGTGTGCAGCCGATTTGCCGGCTTGTATGAGTTGTTTTTCGTGTATATACATGTTGTTAATCCAATCGAGGTAAAACCTTCTCCAATTGTTCGCGGTACCCTTCGTATTGGGCGGGTAACATCAGGCCGCTCCCCAACTCGGCTACGGTTTCGTCGGTGGCAAAGCCGGGGTTGTCGGTAGCGATTTCGAACAGCACGCCTCCCGGCTCGCGGAAATAGAGCGAATAGAAGTAATTCCGGTCTATTTTCTCCGTGATGTGCAACCCTTGGGCAACCACTTTTTCCCGGAAGTGCATGAGGGTGGCTTCATCCTTAACCCGGAAGGCGACGTGGTGCACTGAGCCACCGCCGACCAACCCTTCGGCCTCACCCGGCGCTTCCACCAAATCGACCAAAGCAGCATGGTCTGCCGCATCGGTGATGAAACGATAACGGTTTACCTCCTGTTTCAACAGGCGGTATCCGAAGACCGCGGTGAGTACATTGGCGGTGGCATCTATCTTAGACGTAGTGATGGTAACGTGGTGGAATCCGCGGATAGCTTGGTCGGTTTCCACCTCACTGGTTGTCCATGGGGTACGTGCATCAGCCGTCTCGGGTACCGTGAGCTCGAACTTAAGGCCATCTGGGTCAAGGAAGGTAAGATACTGCTCGCCGAATTTTTCGGCCGGATGGTTATAGATAACACCGTTTGTTTCTAACCTGTTTTTCCAAAAATCCAAGCTTCCAGCGGGTACGGTATATCCGATTTCGGTGACCTGCCGGGTGCCGCGACGGCCTGGTTTCAGGCGGTTTCCCCAAGGGAAAAACGTAAGGATGGTGCCCGGTGTACCTACTTCGTCGCCGAAATAGAAATGGTAGGTCTGCGGATCGTCGAAATTGACCGTTTTCTTGACCATACGCAGGCCAAGTACACGGGTATAAAAGTCGTAGTTGCGCTTGGCATCGCTTGCAATAGCAGTGATGTGGTGGATGCCTAAGATGTTGTTGTCCATGATGATGCTCCTTTCTTTGACTACAAAGATACGGGGGTCATTGTTCCACCACATTAACCTAGAACAAGAAAAAAGGAACTTACCCGATGGTGATACGTCTGCTACCATCCGCGGCCGCCGTGATATGGATATGCACGGCATTATCGGGAATCAAAGGGGTGATTTTTTCGGGCCACTCAACGAGGCAGTACGAACCCGAGTAGAAATAGTCTTCATAACCCAGGTCAAAGGCCTCCTGCTCCGACTTGATGCGGTAAAAGTCGAAGTGATAGAGTGTGCCCGCGGCACTGTCATATTCATTGACGATGGCAAATGTGGGGCTGGATGTCGGGTCTGTGACACCCAATTGTTGGCAGAGGGCGTTGATGAGCGTGGTTTTGCCGGCACCCATGGCACCGTAGAATAACAACACACGCTGGTTGCCTACGGCGGCCAACAGCCGACCCGCGGCGTCGGGCAATCCCTCTAGGGTTGGTACATCAATAACCATGGGGGCAAAAATACGTTTTTTGCTATTTCGATGTGTATGTTGCGAACGGAATGATCATTTCTTCCAGCGATATACCACCATGCTGGAACGTCTCGTTGAAATAATTGACAAAATGGTTGTAATTATTGGGGTATACAAAGTAAGTGTCTTCCCGGGCAAAGATGAAACTGGAGCTAACGTGCAGCTTCGGCAGCATGGCGTCGTGCGGGTTCTTTACATGGAACACATCCTTCGCGATAAAGTTCAGGTTCTTGCCCTGTTTGTACCTTAAATTGGTGTTCGTGTTGCGGTCACCGATCACTTTGCTCGCATGCTTCACACGGATGGTACCATGATCGGTTGTGATGATCAGACGGACCGGTTTCTGAGCGAGCCATTTCAACGTGTCGAGCAGGGGCGAATGTTCGAACCAGGAAAGGGTAAGCGACCGGTAAGCCGCTTCGTCATTAGCCAGCTCGCGGATCATCGCCATATCGGTACGGGCGTGAGACAGCATGTCAACGAAGTTGTAGACCAGCACATTGAGATCATTGCCCATGAGGTTGCTGAGATTTTCCGTTACATCGCGACCCTGTTCGAGGGTCAGTACCTTCGTGTACGAATGCTTGCATTCCTTACGATAGGTCCGTTTGATCTGATCAGCTAGAAATTTGTCTTCATGGAGGTTTTTGCCTCCTTCATCTTCGTCATTCTGCCACAGTCCCGGATGCTGGCGCTCCATGTCTAGGGGCATCAATCCGCTAAAGATGGCATTACGGGCATATTGCGTGGCGGTAGGGAGGATGCTATAGTAACTATCTTCTTCTTCAAGCCGGAAATAGTTGGTGATGACTTCATTGATGATGCGCCACTGGTCGTACCGCAGGTTGTCGATCAGGAAGAAAAAGGTCGGTCGGTTTTCCTGTAAGGTCGGGAATACTTTCTTCCGGAAAAGTTGATGTGACATCACCGGCCCCTTCTCGGGTTCTTTTACCCATTGGAGGTATTTTTTTTCAATAAACTTGAAAAACTGCATGTTGGCTTCGGCCTTTTGTAATGTAAGCACCTCATGCATGCCCGCGTCTTCCAGTTTTTCGAGGGATAGTTCCCAATATATCAATTTTTTATAGACATCGGTCCATTGCTCATAGTCCAGGTTGTCGTTGAGGATCATGCCGAGGTTCCTGAAGTCCTGTTGATAGGCCATCGAGGTTTTCTCGCTGATCAACCGTTTGTTTTCCGTCAGCTTCTTGATGGTAAGCAGGATCTGCTTGGGATTGACCGGTTTGATCAGGTAGTCATCTATCTTGGAGCCGATGGCATCCTCCATGAGGTGCTCTTCCTCGTTTTTGGTGACCAGTACCATGGGCACTGCTGGGTTGATGTTTTTTAACTCCGAAAGGGTTTCGAGGCCCGTGAGCCCGGGCATGTTTTCGTCTAAAAATACCAAATCATAAAATCCCTTTTTAAAGGCATCCACGGCATCATTGCCGTTGGTAACCGTTTTCACACCATATCCCTTATCGTTCAGAAGCATGATATGGGGCTTCAACAGGTCAATCTCATCGTCTGCCCAAAGTATATTTGTTTCTTGCATGTTGGTTCGTCAAATGTATGTATCGGCTCGTGTAGTACGAACACATAAATAAGCGCGAACTTAATGAAAAGTTTGCCCCTATCGACAATTTTAACATAAATTAACAGCGAGGTAATGTATCTTTGCCACGTGTATAAGCGGCTGGTGGTAGGCCCTTCCGCAATGAAGGTAACGATTGAATAAAAAGAAGATAATAAACGATCCGGTATATGGGTTTATATCCATCCCCTCTGGTTTCATTTTCGACCTGATCCAGCATCCCTATTTTCAGCGTTTGCGGTACATCAAACAGGTAAGTATGACGCATCTCGTATATCCTGGTGCACTCCATACACGGTTTCAACATGCATTGGGCGCTATGCATTTGATGGGGCTCGCGTTGGAAACCTTGCGCGGAAAAGGCGTGGCGATTTCGGATGATGAAGAAGAAGCTGCACTGGCGGCCATCTTACTGCACGATATCGGTCACGGACCGTTTTCACATTCGCTTGAGCATACACTGGTCGAGGGCGTATCGCACGAATTGCTTTCCGCGCTCATGATGAACGAACTGAATGAAGCGGCGGGGGGGCGCCTTGATTTGGCTATCGAGATTTTCAATAATCGCTACCCGAAGAAGTTTCTGTTCCAATTGGTGTCCGGTCAGCTCGACATCGACCGGATGGATTACTTGAGCCGCGACAGTTTTTTTACGGGGGTCTCCGAAGGGGTGATTAGCTTCGATCGCATCATAAAGATGCTTCATGTTGTCGATAACGAGCTGGTCGTGGAACAGAAGGGTATTTATTCGGTAGAGAAATTCCTCATTGCCCGACGGCTGATGTATTGGCAAGTATACCTGCATAAAACCGTGTTGAGCGCCGAACAGATGTTGCTTAAAATCTTACAGCGCGCCAAGGAATTATATGGTGCCGGCCATTCGCTTTTTGCCTCGCCATCGTTGGAACATTTTTTGCGCAATAAGGTAACTCGGCAGAACTTTACGGGAGATGCCCAGCATTTAGTGCATTTTTCGAGGCTCGATGATACCGATATATGGTCTGCCGTAAAAACTTGGGCACATCACAGTGACCGTATTTTACAGCGATTGTGCGCGCAGCTCATTGCCCGGTCGTTGTACCATACCGAACTGCATGCGGTACTTCCCGCGAAAGAACAACTGGCACAGTTGAAAGCGGAAGCGGTAAATTATTTTGAAATAGATGTAGCTGATGTGGATTATTATGTATGGGTGCAGGCGATAGAAAACAGTGCGTATGAACCTAACAACGGAACCATAAAGATTTTAATGAAAGATGGCAGCATACAAGATATTGCGGAAGCGTCCGACTTATCTAATTTGGAGACCCTTTCACGCAAAGTACAGAAGTTCGCCGTCTCCTTTCCGAAAGAGTTGGTGCACACCCCATTATCAATGCATTGATAGTCAGTAAAAATTTGAATTATTACCGTTTAAACTTATACATTTGCAGATGCAATTTTCCGCACATCAAATAGCAACACTCTTAAATGGCTCCCTCGAAGGGAACCCGGATGTGATGGTGGAGCAACTGGCGAAGATTGAGGAGGCATCAAGCGGCTCCCTTTCTTTTTTGTCTAACCCGAAGTACGAGCAATATCTTTATACAACCAAGGCATCGGTTATTATCGTCAATGACGACCTGAAATTGGAACGGCCGGTGTCGGGTACGATCGTGCGGGTAAAAAATGCTTATCTTGCTTTTTCCACATTGCTGGAGCTGTACAATAAGATGCGTCTGGATAAAACGGGTATCGAGGAGCGCGCGTTTATTGATGAAAGCGTCAAAATCGGTGAAGAAGTGTATGTGGGCGCATTCGCCTATATCGACCAAGGGGCCGTAATCGGTAACCGGTGTAAGATATATCCCCACGTCTATATAGGCGATAATGTGAAAATCGGAGACGATACGACGCTCTTCCCGGGTGTTTCGGTTTATTTCGATTGCGTGATTGGTGAACGTGTGATCATCCATTCGGGTACGGTTGTGGGCAGTGATGGGTTTGGATTTGCCCCACAAGAAGACGGTACATACAATAAGATCAGCCAAATCGGCAACGTCATTATTGAGGACGATGTTGAAATCGGAGCAAATTCGGTGATCGATCGGGCCACGATGGGTTCGACCATTATACGGCAGGGCGTGAAGTTGGATAATTTGATTCAGATTGCCCATAATGTTGAGATTGGCAAACATACCGTTATTGCGGCCCAATCGGGCATCTCGGGGAGCACCAAGATTGGCCGGAACGCCGTGATCGGTGGGCAAGTTGGGGTGGTAGGCCATATCAGCATTGCCAATGGGAGTCAGATCCAGGCGCAATCGGGGGTTAACCGCACCATTGCAGAAGAAGGTAAAAGATGGTCGGGTTCACCGGCAACCCCTTACAATGCACAAATGCGCTCGCAGGTAGTCTATTCGCGCCTGCCGGAACTGGAGCGCAGACTTGAGGAATTGGAACAATTGCTATTAACAAAAGAAATATCGAAATAAAGCAAGCTTTGTGCCGCTCATTTGCGGACAAGCCAATTGACAGAGATGAACGTAAAACAACGAACAATCAAATCAGAAATCGTCATTTCAGGGGTAGGGCTTCATACCGGCAAGCCTGTAACCATGACCTTAAAACCTGCTCCGGAACATCATTGGTATAAATTTAGGCGGATTGACCTCGAAAATCAACCAATGGTTCTGGTAGATGCTGAAAACGTGTCCGATACATCGCGCGGAACGACGATATCGCAAAACGGAGCCCGGGTAAGCACCATTGAGCACCTCATGGCAGCATTGGTAGGCCTTCAGATCGATAATGTACTCATCGATATCGATGGCCCCGAAGTGCCCATCATGGATGGGAGTTCGGCACCGTTTGTGAAAGCGATAGAAGAAACAGGTTACGTGGACCAGGGCGCGGACCGCGACTATTACGAAATACCACACAATATACACCATACCGAGCCTGATCGGAAAGTGGAGATGGTAGCCATGCCGCTCGACGGATACCGGTTCACTTGCATGATCGATTTCAATTCGCCGGTTCTAGGTAGCCAGCACGCCTCGATCAGTAATATCGACGAATTTTCCAAAGATATTGCCTCGTCACGTACCTTCTGCTTCCTGCACGAGTTGGAGATGCTGCTGCAGAACAACCTGATAAAGGGGGGAGACTTGAATAATGCTATTGTAGTGGTAGACAGGGAGGTGAGCAAGAATGAATTGCGCCATTTAGCCAAGCTCTTCAATCGCGACGATATCGATGTGGCCAAGGAAGGGATATTGGATAATATCGAACTCCGCCATCAGAACGAACCGGCACGCCACAAGCTGTTGGACATGATTGGCGACCTCGCATTGGTAGGCCGTCCGATTAAAGGCCATATCATGGCCGCACGTCCGGGGCATGCCGCCAATGTGGCATTTGCTAAAAAAATAAAAGCACAGATCAAGAAGGAAAAGAGCCGTAAGTACGCTAAGGTCTATGACCCGAATATGCCGCCACTTTACGACACCGTCCAGATCATGGATATCCTGCCGCACCGGCAGCCGTTCCTGATGATTGATAAAATATTGGAGCTCACAAAAACACATGTGGTGGGGCTGAAAAACGTCACCATGAATGAGGACCTGTTCATGGGGCATTTCCCCGGAGCGCCTGTTTTTCCAGGCGTGTTGCAGATAGAAGCCATGGCGCAAACCGGAGGGGTGTTGGTGTTGAGCACGGTGCCCGACCCCGAGAATTACTTGACATTATTCCTGAAAATTGAGAATGCACGGTTTAAAGCACAAGTAAATCCGGGCGATACCATTATTTTTCGATGTGATCTGTTGGAACCCATCCGTAGAGGTATAGCCCAAATGAAGGGTGTGGGAATGGTGGGCGAGAAAGTGGTGGTCGAGGCGGAGTTGATGGCACAGATTGTAAAAGTTAAAGAGGGCCAAACATCATGATACAGCCGCTAGCATACATTCATCCGCAGGCCAAGATTGCGGGTAATGTGGTCATCGAACCTTTTGTGACCATCCATAAGGATGTAGTCATTGAAGACGGTACGTGGATTGGCTCAAACGTGACTATCATGGATGGCGCACGTATTGGTAAAAATTGCCGGATTTTTCCAGGAGCCGTAATTTCTGGCATCCCCCAAGACCTGAAGTTCGACGGGGAGGAAACGACCGCCGAAATCGGCGACAACACCACTATCCGTGAGTGCGTCACCGTGAACCGGGGTACGAAGGATAAATGGAAGACGGTCATTGGGAAAAATTGCTTGATCCAAGCATATAGCCATATTGCGCACGACTGCATCGTGGGCGATAATTGTATTTTCTCGAATAATAGTACGTTGGCTGGACATATTACCGTGGGTGATTTCGTGGTATTGGCGGGCATGGTAGCTGTGCATCAGTTTTGCCACGTGGGCTCGCATGCTTTCATCGCCGGAGGATCGTTGGTCCGCAAAGATGTGCCACCCTTCGTAAAGGCGGCGCGCGAGCCGCTTGCCTATGTAGGCATCAATTCGGTAGGGTTAAGGCGACGGGGTTTCTCTTCCAGCCAGATTAACGAGATTCAAGATATTTACCGCGTGTTGTTTGTCAAAAACAATAATTTGACCAAAGCATTGGACATCATCGAAGCGGAATACAAGCCAACAGAGATACGCGACGAAATACTCGATTCGATCAGGAACTCCAACCGCGGGGTAATGAAAGGGTTTGGTCAAAGTAAGGGCGTGTTGTAAGCCATGGAAATCATTCTGGAAGACATTGGCAGACGGTTTAACCGGGATTGGGTCTTTCAGCATGTGGATTATCACTTTACCGCAGGGGCAAGTTATGCCGTATTGGGGCCCAATGGATCGGGCAAGTCCACTTTCCTACAGGTCCTATCTGCAGGTTTGACACCGTCTGCCGGCCAGATTGCCTACCAACATGGGGGAGAAGTTATTGACGTCGATAAGATTTACCAATACCTATCCATCGCTGCGCCTTACCTTGAACTGATAGAGGAATTCACACTGGTCGAACAAATCCGGTTTCATTTTACACACAAGACGTTTTTAAGTGGTTTCGATGCGCAGTCGCTTATCGATTACCTTGGGCTCGCTCACGCGAAAGACAGGCAACTCCGCTATTTTTCATCAGGTATGAAGCAACGCGTGAAATTGGGCTTGGCGTGCTGTGCCGATGTACCGATGGTACTGCTGGATGAACCAACATCCAACTTGGACGACGACGGTGTGGCATGGTATCTGCGATTGATCGCGCAAACTTGTGCTGAAGAACGGCTATTGTTAGTCTGTTCCAATCAAGAACGAGAATATGGCTTCTGTGACCATACGATATCGATTACCGATTATAAAGCATAGCTAGCTACTACCTTCCAAAGTCGTCCTGCACCCGTACGATGTCTTCCTCGTCGGATGGATTATTGCTATCCGTATGTTGCCAGATTTCGGCCAACACCCCCCACTCGTCTAAACCTACAAGCCGATGGCGTTCACCTTGGTTAAGGCGTATCACGTCGCCCGGGTTGAGTAGCTTCAATTCATGTTCCTCATCGGTATCGCTCGTTACTACACCCACAACACCCCGTACCACTTGCCAAATTTCCGCTCGGCGGTGGTGGTATTGCCAAGAGAGGCGCTTGCCCGGTGCAACGACGAGAATCTTTGGGCTCAGTTTTCCCGAAATTTTCAGTTCCTGCACATCGAGACCGTTAAAATAAGTGTTGGCAAATTGTTGGGCTTGAGCTTCTTCGATAACGAAGAAGCCACCCCATGGCCGGGCTTGGTCTTGTTGTACCACTTGAAAGCCTTGTTCGTTCAATACCCCTTCTATTTCGTTGAAGAGCGCTTCCTTTGCTTGGTATGTCATTGGTTGTCTATTACGCAGTTAAGTTAATACGTTGCTTTTCTGGATGGTTCAGTGAAATCACAACCGCAACCCTTCGAGCAGGCCTGTTTTCCTTTGAGCGATTTCCGGGTACGCCGGATCAAAAAAATCACAGCCGTCACAAATAGGATGCTGATAACGATATACTGAATGGTGATGGTATCCATATCATTTCAATAGTTGGTATGCCACTAGCGCGGCAAGGTAAGCAAATCCCGTCATAAATGCCAATTGGATAATCGTCCATTTCCATGAGTTCGTTTCTTTACGTACGATGGCAATGGTGCTCATGCACTGCATGGCAAATGCATAGAATAAGAGCAGTGATATACCCGAAGCAAAATTGTAGGCCAGCCTGCCGGTGTGGGGATTGATCTCGCTTGCCATGCGCTCACGTATGGTCAACTCATCATCGGTACCGCCCAAACTGTACACGGTGGCCATGGTACTCACGAATACTTCGCGTGCTGCAAACGAGGCGATGAGTCCGATACCCATTTTCCAATCGTAACCCAATGGCGCAATGGCCGGCTCGATGGTCCGCCCCAATGTGCCGAGGAAGGAATATTCGAGTTTTTGCGATTGAATCTCGTTTTCCAAGTCGGTTCCACTGATGCCCGGGTTTTCGGACCGCACAATTTCTTCGGTATTCGTGAACCGCTCACTGACACCAAAGGACCCCAAAACCCATAGGATAATGCTGATGGCAAGGATAATTTTCCCAGCACCCCATACAAAGCCTTTGGTTTTATCCCATACATTCAAGAGCACATTACGCACCACGGGGTATTTGTAGGTAGGCATCTCCAGAATCAAGTAGCTTTTATATTTCGATTTCATCAGCTGTTTGAGTACCCACGCACTTCCCAGTGCAGCCACGATACCCAATGCGTACATACCGAATAATACCAGCCCCTGCAGGTCGAGGCCAAGGATTTTTTGCTGCGGAATAACGAGTCCGATGATGACGATGTAAATCGGTAAACGGGCAGAGCAGGTCATAAAGGGGGTCACCAATATCGTAATCAACCGCTCTTTGTCATTTTCGATGGTCCGTGCGGACATCACGGCAGGAATGGCGCAGGCCGCGCCCGACATCAGTGGGACCGCACTTTTACCGCTGAGTCCGAAGGGACGCAACCAGCGGTCCATGAGATACACCACACGGCTCATATAACCCGATTCTTCCATCAATGAGATGAAAACAAAAAGAATGGCAATCTGAGGGATGAAAATGACAATCCCGCCAATACCCACAATAATGCCATCTGTGATGAGCCCATTGATCGGGCCCGCCGGCAGCCATGCTGCTGTATTGGACGCCAGCCAAGCAAACGCGTTGTCAATGGCATCCATAAAGGGCCCGGACCACGTGTAAATGGCTTGGAAAATCAACAATAGCAGGGCAAAGAAAATGACATATCCCCCAACGGGGTGGGTAAGCACACGGTCTGCACGCTCGGTTACATATTGCTTTTTCTTTGCAGGGTCTTTGACGACGCCTGCCAATTGTTTCTCCAACGAAGCATGTCTCGCCAAAGCCTCCTGAATCTGCAAACGATGATAATTGAGACCGTGGTCTTGCTGGGCCTTTGCTACTTCTTTGGCCTGTTTATCATCCAGGTGCTTGTTCTGTTTCTGCGATAGATACAGCCAAGCCATATATTCGTTAGCTGGTCCCGCGTGTTCCTTCACATATTGGGTGGCGGCCGTAAACTCCTCAGGAACGACAAAAGAGGGTACATACCCATTAGGTTTAAAAGCCAGCGCAGCCTTCAATTCGTCGATACCCTTGCCCGAACGCGCATCGGTAAGCACCACCTTTGTTGCCAGCGCTTTTTCCAGTTTAGCAACGTCGATAGAGGTTCCCGATCGCTCCGCCTCGTCGATCATATTGATTACAAAGATAGCCGGCAGTCCCATCTCGCGGATCTGTTGATACAGGAAAGCCGACCGCTTTAAGTTGAATGGATCCCCGATTACCACCACCAATTCCGGGTGGTTGGGATTCGCTTTGTCGATCAATACGTCGTAAACAATTTCTTCATCTAGCGACGAAGGGTGGATTCCATAGGCGCCCGGCAGGTCAATGACATGGTATCGGTTTTGCTGGTGAGTGAAACTGCCTGTTTTCTTCTCTACCGTGATGCCCGGATAGTTGCCGATTTTCTGGCGTAACCCGGTCAACCGATTAAAAACCGTAGATTTTCCAACATTGGGGTTGCCCACCAGTGCAATCTTGATTTCCGACATGGGCTATACTAACGATTCGATTAAAATAAGATCTGCTTCAGATTTCCGTAGCGCGATTGCATTGGGATTATCTTGGATGCTGAGGTATACTGGACCATTGAATGGAAGCTGTTGTTTCTTGGTGAGGATTACGCCCGGTAAAAGGCCCATTTCGTATATCTTGATCGGTATCTCGGCTGGGCTGTACCCCACTATCGTGGCGGTTTCTCCGTTTTGCAGATGATTAATACATTTATGTTGAGACATGATGCGCTGTTTGATATCAATCCCCAAAGGTATTAATTTATAATGAATCTAAACGTGTGAAATCAAATAACATCTGGAAACGGTTGGGTTGGGGTTGCTTTTTTGCATTTATACGGTTTTGTGGCTAACTTCGTTCGTTTCAATCCATACGATTGAAATACCTAAAGATTGCTTTGAAACGCAAAATGACCTACAGGTGAACCGCCGATTGGCAATACGCAGTTGACTGCACAGTCGAGTGTGTATATGAAAGTGCGTTTTGACGAAACGAATTGATTAACTTCGCGTCCCTCAAGTATCATTTAAAATGGTTGTCACAATGTAATAAGATGACGCTTGAGGGGCTTGAAATAACATGATGAATTATCAAAATAAACTAAAGAGGGTATGAAAAGCTGTTTTTTTTTGTTGTTAGCCTTCTTGGTTGCTGCAGCGGGTTGCAAGGAGT
>NZ_JBMQOC010000101.1:0-25981 GCF_053550995.1 Parapedobacter sp. | reverse complement strand
TCGGCATAATCATGGGAATAAAAGGTACCTGTTCGGCCGTAGCCGCATTGCACCGAATCGGCGATGAATAAAGCACCATATTGGGCCGTCAATGCACGGATGCGCTGCAGGAATTCAATGGAAGCGGCACGGATACCACCAACACCTTGTATACCCTCAATGATCACTGACGATACCTCATCACCGTATGCGGTGAACGCCGCCTCCAATGCCGCTACATCGTTGAACGGCAGAAACGTAACGTGGTCGGTTTGATTGACGGGAGCCACGATCTTTGGATTATCCGTAGCGGACACCGCAAGGGACGTACGGCCATGAAATGCACCGCTAAAAGCAATTACCCGCTTTCGCCCGTTGTAAAATGAAGCTAACTTGAGCGCATTTTCATTGGCCTCGGCCCCCGAGTTACAGAGGAACAGTTGGTAATTATCTTTACCCGACACGCGCCCGAGCAAATCTGCCAGTTGCCTTTGCAGCGGAATATCGATGGAGTTTGAATAAAAGCCAATCTGACTCAACTGGTCGGAGATACGTTTCACGTAATGTCCATGCGTATGGCCGATGGAGATAACGGCATGGCCACCGTATAGATCAAGGTACTCGTTCCCCTGTGCATCCCAGACAGTAGAGCCTTTGGCCTTCACAATGGAAATGGGATTTATTGGATATACATCAAAAAGATTCATAGCGATTAATAAAGATGCAAACTTAATATTAAATTATTAGGACCTAAAAGGGAACTTCCTAAACTTCCTAATATAAAAAAGCCCGTTTTTCGAAATCAAAAAACGGGCTTAACTCGGTCGGCAATGTTTTGCCTAGTCTTCCTTCTTCTCGTCCTTCGGAGCTTCTTCCGTTTCGTTGGTTTCTTCAGATGTTTCTGCAGCCTCTTCCGCCACTTGCGGTGCGTCGACGGCCTCAACGTCTGTAGCCTCAGCAACTACCTCTTCGACCTCTGTTGCGTCGGTAACCTCAGCAGCAGGAGCGGCGGCAGCGCCAGCCTTCTTTTTGCCCCCACGTCGTCGGGTAGACTTACGTTCCTTCGCTTCACCGTCTTTCTTATACACCTCATTATAATCTACCAGCTCAATGAAAGCCATTTCGGCATTATCGCCCAAACGATTTTCCAACTTGATGATACGGGTGTAACCGCCCGGACGCGTGGCCACTTTCTCGGAAATTTCGCGGAAAAGTATGGTTACGGCTTCTTTATCCTGCAGGTAGCTAAATACCGTACGGCGCGAGTGCGTCGTATCATTTTTCGATTTGGTAATCAACGGCTCTACATATTGCCGTAGCGCCTTGGCTTTCGCCAAAGTGGTGGTAATGCGTTTGTGCTTAATCAACGAGGTCGCCATGTTAGACAACATCGCCTTGCGATGACTAGATGTGCGCCCTAAATGGTTGAATCTTTTTCCGTGTCTCATTTTCTTGTTAAAACTTTGTGCATACCGTCCTTTTTCTGGAGTCTCTGATCCTTACTCCTAATAAGGGGAATTATGCAACAGGTCGCTATTATTTAAAATTTATTCTTCGTCCAGCTTATACTTCGCCAGGTTCATTCCGAATGACAAGCCTTTCGACTTAACCAATTCCTGGATTTCGCTCAATGACTTCTTACCGAAATTCCGGAACTTTAACATATCCGCCACATCATATGTTACCAATTCAGCGAGCGTACGGATGTCAGCTGCCTTCAGACAGTTCAATGCCCGTACGGACAAATCCAAATCAACCAATTCGGTTTTCAATATCTTACGCATGTGCAAAATCTCCTCGTCCACAACCTTGGTTTCTTCCTTGGCCTGAGATTCCAACAACATGTTTTCATCAGAGAACAACATAAAATGTTGAATCAAAATCCTGGCGGCCTCCTTCAGTGCATCCTCTGGATGAATGGAACCGTCTGTAGAGATATCCAACAATAGTTTCTCATAGTCGGTCTTTTGTTCTACCCGATAGTTCTCAATAGTGTATTTCACATTCTTGATCGGGGTGAATATAGAGTCGACCGCAATGACACCAACCGGACCGTCCACCACTTTGTTCTCCTCGGCATTGATATAACCCCGTCCCTTGGCAATATTGAGTTCAAGTTCCAAGGTAACCGAATTCTCCATATTACAAATCACCAGGTCCGGATTCAACACGGTGAAATTATTGGAAAAGCTGGTAATATCGCCGGCGGTTACTTGATCCTGCCCATTGATAACCATGAAGACCTTCTCCGTGTCGCCCATCTCACCCGTTTTCTTAAAACGTACCTGCTTAAGGTTCAAGATAATCTCGGTAACATCCTCCACGACACCTTTGATGGTAGAAAACTCATGCGATACACCCGAGAAACGAATCGACGTAATTGCATATCCTTCCAGCGAGGACAATAGAATACGGCGTAAAGCATTACCGATTGTCACCCCGAAACCCGGTTCCAATGGGCGAAACTCAAATGTGCCATCGAAATCCGTCGATTTCTGCATGATAACTTTATCAGGTCTTTGAAATGCTAAGATTGCCATTTAATTATTCTTAAAGATTGTTTACAAAATATGCTATACCACAAGTGCGGTACCCCCCATAGGCGGTACTGCTCTCGTGTGCTACTTATTTGGAGTACAACTCCACAATTAAGTTTTCCTTGATATTCTCGGGGATCTCGGTACGATCCGGATAGTTCAGGAACTTTCCAGCCAACTCGTTTGCGTCCCATTCCAACCAGCTAAACTTGTTGATCTTTCGCCCAGCTACGGAATCAGTAATTGCTTCGAGTGATTTGGAACGCTCACGCACCGCCACGATATCGCCGGGGCGAAGGCTATAAGAGGGAATATTCACCACTTCGCCATTCACCGTAATGTGTTTGTGCCCAACCAACTGCCGAGCGGCCGAACGGGTAGGTGCGATGCCCAACCGGTAAACCGTGTTATCCAAGCGGGCTTCCAATAACTTAAGAAAAATCTCGCCGGTGATGCCTTGTTTGGAAGATGCTTTCGCAAACAAGTTAGCGAACTGACGCTCCAATACACCATAGGTATACTTTGCCTTTTGCTTCTCCAGCAACTGCACGGCATACTCCGATTGCTTGCCGCGGCGCTTCGATGCACCGTGTTGTCCCGGAGGATAGTTCTTACGTTCTAATGCTTTGTCTGGCCCGAAAATAGGTTCCCTGAATTTACGGGCGATTTTGGACTTTGGTCCTGTATATCTTGCCATATAATGATTGGTTTTAAAGTATCGTTCAGCCTATAGCTGAAGAATCTTAGCTTTAAAAATTTGTGTATTATACTCTTCTACGTTTAGGGGGGCGGCAGCCATTATGAGGCAACGGAGTGATGTCTCTGATCGATGTCACCTCAATTCCGCTGTTCTGCAACGTGCGGATGGCTGACTCTCTACCAGCGCCGGGGCCTTTCACAAAAACCTCCACTTTCCGCAATCCCAAATCGTGGGCAACTTTACCACAGTCTGCAGCAGCTTGAGAAGCAGCATAAGGCGTGTTTTTCTTCGACCCCCTGAAGCCCATCTTACCTGCGCTAGACCAAGAAATGGCTTGCCCTTGGTTGTTCGTAAGCGTAATAATGATATTATTGAAGGTAGCGTTGATATGGGCCTGACCAACCGGCTCAATGGTAACAACGCGCTTTTTGCTTACTTTTTTACTTTTAGCCATTATATTTGTTCAATTATTATTTCGTAGCTTTTTTCTTGTTTGCAACCGTCTTCCGTTTCCCTTTCCGGGTACGTGAATTGTTCTTGGTACGTTGACCACGAACCGGCAGATGCTTGCGGTGGCGTAGCCCGCGGTAGCAGCCGATATCCATCAATCGCTTGATATTCAATTGAACTTCAGAACGTAATGCACCCTCTACCTTAATCTCTTCGTTGATGATACTACGAATAGCACCCAATTGTTCGTCGTCCCAATCCTGCACCTTAACATCGTAACCGATGCCTGCCTTGTCCAGAATACGTTGTGCCGTAGAGCGTCCGATTCCGTAAATATAGGTGAGGCCTATTTCCCCCCTCTTGTTTTTAGGTAAATCTATACCTGCGATCCTTGCCATATAATATGTTGAATTACGATTATCCCTGACGTTGCTTGAACTTAGGGTTCTTCTTATTGATTACAAAAACTTTACCCTTCCGGCGGATAATCTTGCAATCCGCACTACGCTTCTTAATGGATGCTCTGACTTTCATGATCTTATGTTACTTTCTAGACAGGTCCCCCCGCCTTATTTATATCGATATGTTATTCTTCCCTTTGTCAAATCATACGGAGACATCTCCAATTTTACACGGTCGCCCGGCAAAATTTTGATGTAATGCATCCTCATTTTCCCCGAAATATGGGCAATAATCTCGTGCCCATTCTCCAATTCCACGCGAAACATCGCGTTGGATAACGCTTCTTTAATGACTCCGTCTTGCTCGATTGAGGCCTGTTTAGCCATATAGTCTTGATTATTATCTAATTATACCCCTGCACAAACAGGGTTGCAAAGATAACCAAAAAAAATTGATTGTCAATTCTTTTTGCCCAAAACTTCTTCCACATAGTCGAAGGTCGTCAGTACATCGGGCGATCCTTTATCGATGGCAACCATATGCTCATAGTGTGCGGATGGTTTACCGTCGGCCGTACTTACGGTCCAACCGTCGTCCAAAAACTTCACCTGGGCTTTGCCCATGTTAATCATCGGCTCGATACAGATAACCAAACCCGCTTCGAGTTTACTCCCCGTACCCCGCTTGCCATAATTGGGCACTTCCGGCTTTTCGTGTAACTTGAACCCAACACCGTGTCCAACCAGTTCCCGCACAATGCCGTACCCATATTGGGTCACGTGATCTTGCACGGCAAACGCAATATCGCCAACACGCTTACCCGTAGTGGCCTGTGCGATGCCTAAATTAAGTGATTCCAGGGTCACACGCAACAGTTGCCTCACCTCTGGGGTTACTTCACCAACGGCAAAGGTATATGCCGAGTCACTGATGTACCCATTCAGGTCGACGCCCCCGTCGACCGAAACGATGTCACCATCACGAAGCTCATAATCACTGGGAATACCATGCACTACCTGATCGTTTACCGATATGCACAATGAGTTGGGAAAACCATTGTAATTGAGAAATGCAGGACGCCCACCATGGTCGTGGATATAATCGTGTGCCAACTTATCTAACGATAGGGTGGTTACCCCTGGCCGGACGACCCGGGCGATTTCACCGAGCAACTGCGAAAGCACGGTTGCCGACTTTCGCAGTTGTTCAATATCTTCAGTGGATTTGTAATATACCTTAGACATGCCAAAACTAGATGACTGACTGTGTGGTGCCGGTATTTACAGCGGAGGCACGTCCCCGAATACGACCGGTTTTCATCAATCCGTCATAATGGCGCATCAATAGATGGCTTTCGATCTGTTGCAAGGTATCCAATACAACCCCCACCAAAATCAGCAAGGACGTACCCCCGTAGAAATGGGCAAACTGATTATTTACCCCGAACAGACTCGCAATAGCGGGAAAGATGGCAACGATGGCCAAAAATATAGCTCCCGGAAATGTAATCTTAGAAACTACCCCGTCAATGTAATAGTTGGTAGCCTGCCCTGGCTTAATCCCGGGGATAAACCCACCGTTCTTCTTCATGTCTTCCGACATTTGCTGCGGGTTGACCATGATAGCTGTGTAAAAGAACGTAAAGGCGATAATCAGGATAGCAAACACGACATTGTAGGCAACAGATGTATAGTTGCTCAACGACGTCAAAAACGGTGATTGCAAATCGGGGAAAAATTGCCCGACACTCATCGGAACAAACATGATTGCCTGCGCAAAAATAATCGGCATTACGCCAGAGGCATTCACTTTCAATGGTATATACTGCCGAACGCCGCCGTACTGCTTGTTTCCCACGATTTTCTTCGCATATTGAACAGGGATTTTACGCACACCCTGCACAATAAGGATGGTGAAAATCACCACGAGAAATAACGCGATAAATTCCAACAACAGCGGAATGGGCCCACCGCCACCGGTACTCATCCTCGAGAACCACTCCGCGGTCAGGCCGCTCGGCAGCTGGGCAATAATACCCACCATGATGATCAGCGAGATACCATTGCCAATACCCTTGTCGGTAATCTTCTCGCCAAGCCACATCACAAACAATGTGCCTGCGGTCAGCACAAACGCCGACAGGATCGTGAACATAGGATCGGCAATCATCTTAGCGCCGGCATCGATCTGCGTGCGCACGTATGCGATGGATTGCACCAAGGTAATGGCCAGTGTAAGGTAACGGGTTATCTGCGTCATCTTCTTACGCCCGCTTTCACCTTCCTTTTGGAGTTTCTGGAAATAGGGAACCGCTATACCAAGCAACTGAACAACAATGGAAGCCGAAATATAAGGCATTACACCCAATGCAAAAATCGCCGAGCGGGAGAACGATCCACCGGCGAACATATCGAGCAATCCCAACAATCCCTCTTTGGCTTCATGCTGAAGCGCAGCTGGATTAACGCCGGGCAACACGATATGGCACCCTACCCGATAGATCAAAAGAAATAAAAGCGTATTCAAGATACGCGTTCTAAGATCGTCGATCTTCCAAATATTGGTCAAGGTTGTAATTAGCTTCTTCATGTATTAAAGTTTTACAATCGAGCCTCCCGCTGCTTCTATCGCCTGCTGTGCCGTGTTTGAAAATGCATGTGCTTTTACTTCGACCTTGGCAGTCAGTTCCCCCCTGCCCAGGATTTTCACCAAATCTTTCTTACCAACCAGCCCGTGCGACGTCAATGTATCGAAATCGATGGCAGACAACTTGAACTTGTCAACCAACCCTTGCAACACGTCGAGGTTAACGCCCACATACTCCACGCGGTTCAAATTCTTAAACCCGACTTTCGGTACGCGACGTTGCAACGGCATCTGCCCACCTTCAAATCCAATCTTCCTGCTATGGCCAGACCGCGATTGAGCGCCCTTGTGGCCACGCGTAGATGTGCCGCCACGGCCCGAACCCGGACCACGGCCTATACGCTTTTTAGTTTTTGTTGATCCCGCTGCCGGCTTTAGATTACTTAAATTCATCTCTACTGATATTATGCTGTACCTTCGCTTTCACTAAACAGGTACAACGATTAAACGTATGTTATACTTGTTCTATTGCCACAAGGTGGTTCACCTTGCGTACCATCCCGATAATCGAGGGTGTAGCTTCCACTTCCACGGTGTGATTGATTTTACGCAATCCCAACGCTTGAATCGTTCGCTTTTGGCGCTCGCTCCGGTCGATGATGCTCTTGATTTGGGTAATTCTGATCTTTGCCATGATGATTATCCGTTAAATACCTTGTTTAAATCCACGCCCCGTTGCTGAGCTACAGTATAGGCATCGCGCATTTTCAACAATGCATCAATGGTAGCTTTAACCACGTTGTGGGGGTTGGACGACCCTAATGACTTGGCCAATACATCGGTTACCCCAGCACTTTCCAACACCGCCCGCATCGCACCGCCAGCCAACACACCGGTACCATGCACGGCCGGTTTAATCAATACATTGCCGCCAGAATACTTACCGTATTGTTCATGCGGTACCGTCCCCTTGATGATAGGCACCTTGATCAGGTTCTTCTTCGCATCGTCGATTCCCTTGGTAATCGCTTCGGTAACTTCCTTGGCCTTACCAAGTCCATACCCGACCACACCATTCTCATCGCCCACGATAACGATAGCGGAGAAGCTGAATGTACGACCGCCCTTGGTTACCTTAGCCACGCGCTGGATACTCACCAAACGATCTTTCAACTCGATTTCGCTTGATTTTACTCTTTTTATGTTGCTTAATGACATGTTCTCAATCAATTAAAAGTCCAAACCAGCTTCCCGGGCACCCTCGGCAAGCGATTTCACGCGGCCATGATACAGATACCCATTACGGTCAAAAACTACTTTACTAATTCCAGCTGCAATCGCCTTCTCAGCGATTAACTTGCCAACCGCTTTAGACTGCTCTACCTTGTTACCCGATGAAGCGAACTCCTTGCTCATCGTAGATGCAGATGCCAACGTCGCTCCGGCTTGGTCATCAATTATCTGTACATAGATGCCCTTGTTACTCCGATATACCGACAAGCGTGGGCGCTCGGCCGACCCTGAAACGCGTTTCCTGATCCCCTGTTTTATGCGTTGCCTACGCGATACTTTATTTCCTGCCATGACGATTACTATTTTTTAGCTGCCGATTTACCTGCTTTTCTGCGCAGTTGCTCACCAGCGAATTTAATACCTTTTCCTTTATACGGCTCCGGTGCGCGCAGTGACCGTATCTTAGCCGCAACCTGACCCAATAATTGTTTGTCAATCGATTCCAATGTGATGGTCGGGTTTTTCCCTTTAACCGCGGTAGTCGACACTTTCACTTCCTTCGGAAGGATAAGAACCACTTGGTGTGAAAACCCAAGGGTAAGGTCCAAGGTACTTCCTTGGGCGCTGGCACGATAACCTACACCCACCAACTCCTGTGTGGTGCTATACCCTTCGGTAACACCTACCACCATGTTGTTCAGCAGCGAACGGTACAAACCATGCAAGGCTTTATGCCTTTTCTGATCTGTAGGGCGTTTTACCAACAACTGGCCATCTTCCTGCTCCACCTTGATATCCCGATCGACCTGTTGGGTCAATTCGCCTTTAGGCCCCTTAACCGTTACCAGGTTCTTGTCCGACACGGTGACCGTCACTCCAGCGGGAATGGCAATCGGCGCTTTTCCTATTCTTGACATGTTGTGAGTTCCTCCTGATTAATATACGTAACATAAAACTTCGCCACCAACATTTTGGAGGCGAGCCTCCTTGTCTGTCATCACTCCTTTTGAGGTCGACAGAATGGCGATTCCTAAACCGTTCAACACACGTGGTAAATTATCCACTCCCGCATATTTCCTCAGGCCGGGCTTACTCACACGTTTCAACGTACGAATAGCCGAGATCTTACTTACCGGATGATATTTCAAGGCAATCTTGATGCTACCCTGGACGTTGTCATCCTCGAATTTGTAATTGGTAATGTAACCTTTATCAAAGAGAACTTTGGTAATCTCTTTCTTGAGGTTCGATGCAGGAATTTCGACAACCCTGTGGTTGGCCTTGATGGCATTCCTTACTCGGGTAAGGTAATCCGCTATTGGATCTGTATTCATTAATGATATTTGTTATGATAACGGTTTCCGTTGGCCACCTTGGCCGTAGGACCTGCTATCGGTTAAAAAATGTACTACCAGGAAGCTTTCTTCACACCCGGGATCTTTCCAGCTAACGCCATTTCACGGAAAGTTACCCGTGAAATGCCGAACTGGCGCATATAACCTTTGGGCCGCCCGGTCAACTTGCAACGGTTGTGCAAACGAACGGGCGACGCGTTCTTGGGCAATTTGTCGAGCGCAACGTAATCGCCAGCTGCTTTCAACGCTGCACGTTTCTCGGCATACTTAGCTACCAGCTTGGCGCGCTTCACTTCACGTGCCTTGATTCCTTCTTTAGCCATTAGTCGTCGTATTTTGATTTTTGAATGGTAATCCAAATTGCTTCAACAATTCCAACGCTTCCACATCCGTTTTGGCACTGGTTACAAAGGTAATATCCATACCTTGTATCTTGTTAATTTTGTCGATATCAATTTCGGGGAAAATAATCTGCTCGGTGATACCCAACGTATAGTTTCCGCGGCCGTCAAAACCCTTGTCGTTAATGCCACGGAAATCGCGGATGCGTGGCAATGCCACAGCCACCAAACGATCCAGGAATTCGTACATCTTGCTGTCGCGTAGGGTTACGCGCACACCGATGGGCATACCTTTACGAAGCTTGAAGTTGGATACGTCCTTCTTCGAGCGAGTTGCTATCGCCTTCTGCCCGGTAATTAACGTCATCTCACCGATGGCATTGTCAATGAGCTTCTTGTCTGCGGTAGCAGCGCCAATACCTTGGCTCAGGGCAATTTTTTCCAATCGTGGCACCTGCATCACGCTCTTATATTGGAATTTCTCTTTCAGCGCCGTACGGATCTCTTCCTTATACTTTGCCTTTAGTCTCGGAATGTAAGTCATTAGTCGATCTCCTCCCCTGATTTTTTTGCTATACGTACAATTTTCTTCTTGCCGTCCACTTCCTTCACTTGGCGTCCTACCCGCGTCGGTTTTCCCGACTTCGGATCGATAAGTGCAAGATTGGAAATATGAATAGCAGCCTCCATTTCAATGATTCCACCATTGGGGTTGGCCGCATTCGGCTTGGTATGTTTCTTGATGATATTGACACCTTCAACGATTGCTCTGTTGTCAGCCTTCAAAATCTGCAATACCTTTCCTTGTGATCCCTTGGAGTTGCCGGAGATAACCTTTACCAAATCTCCCGTCCGGATTTTAATCTTATGTGTCGATGTTTTTGTCTGTCCCATGATTATAATACCTCCGGTGCTAATGATACGATTTTCATGAACTGCTTTTCACGCAATTCCCGCGCCACAGGGCCGAAGATACGCGTTCCCCGCGGCTCATCCTGATTATTCAACAATACGGCAGCATTGTCGTCAAAGCGGATATATGAACCGTCCTTCCGGCGGATCTCCTTCTTCGTGCGCACAACTACCGCTTTGGAAACCGTCCCTTTCTTAACGTTTCCTGATGGCAAAGCACTTTTCACGGTTACAACAACTTTATCACCGATCGATGCATAACGTTTGCCGGTACCGCCCAACACACGGATCACTAATACTTCCTTAGCTCCGCTGTTGTCGGCCACATTGAGTCTTGATTCCTGTTGTACCATGTTACTTAGCCCTCTCTAAAATTTCTACTAATCGCCAATTCTTGGTCTTGCTCAGCGGACGAGTTTCCATGATCAACACCGTATCGCCGATACCGCAGGTGTTCTCTTCGTCATGCGCCTTGAATTTGGTAGTTTTCTTCACGAACTTTCCATAGATAGGGTGTTTCACTTTACGCTCAACTGCCACTACAATGGATTTATCCATTTTGTTGCTCACTACCAAGCCGATCCTTGTTTTCCTTAAATTTCTTTCCATTTTCCGACGTCAATTTATGCCTCAGCGGCTGTTTCGCTAGCTTCGTTAGCGGCCTTTTCGGCCTTCTTGCGTTTCGTCAATTCGGTCATCAACCGCGCAATGGTTTTACGCGTGTACTTGATGCGATTGGGATTCTCTATCGCTGAAACAGCATGTGCAAACTTCAATTTGGTGAGGGCAGCCTTCTCTTCTGCAATTTGGGCTACTAAGTCCTCTGTTGACAATTCTACGATTTCTGAATTTTTCATGTCTATTCAATTATAATACTGGTTGCCTTCATCAGCGAGCTCCGTGGTTTATCCCCCCAAGGCGGTTTGCCGGTAACGGCGGCAAAACCAAATGCAGGCAGCGCCAGCGCGTCTATGTTTATACGTAATCCCTACGTATCACAAACTTCGTTTGTACAGGCAATTTCTGCGCGGCAAGGCGCAAGGCTTCCTTGGCAATTTCCAAGGGTACGCCTTCCGCTTCAAACAGCATCCGGCCCGGACGTACCACTGCTACCCAATATTCGGGTGCACCCTTACCTTTACCCATCCGAACCTCTGCAGGCTTTTTCGTAACGGGCTTGTCAGGGAAAACACGGATCCACACTTGGCCTTCACGTTTCATATAACGGGTAACCGCAATACGTGCCGCTTCAATCTGGCGACTGGTAATCCATGCCGGTTCCATTGACTTGATGCCGAATGAGCCAAAGGCCAACTCCGCCCCACGGGTGGCGTTGCCTTTCATGCGGCCTTTCTGCATCTTCCTGAACTTTGTTCTTTTTGGCTGTAACATGTTCGTATCTTATAACTCCCGACTTAACGGGATTCCTTATTATTAACTGTTAATTACTATCTCCCGCCACGGTTACCACCACTACGGTGCTGTCCATGGCTTCCGCCACGACGGTCGCCACCACGACGGTCACCGCCACCACGGCGATCACCGCCACGACGGTCGCCACCACGGAAATCTCCACCGCCTTCACCACGCGTTTTACCGCCCGATGTCTGGCCAACGTTGGGCGACAAGTCGCGCTTGCCATACACTTCCCCCTTACATATCCACACTTTCACACCGATCTTCCCGTAGGTAGTCAATGCTTCCACCAACGCATAGTCGATGTCTGCACGAAAAGTGTGCAATGGGATCCGGCCGTCTTTATACTGTTCGGTACGTGCCATCTCAGCGCCACCGAGCCGACCGGAACACATGATTTTGATACCTTCCGCTCCCATGCGCATGGTCGATGCGATGGAAGTTTTCATCGCACGGCGGAAAGAAATCCGTGCCTCCAATTGTTTTGCCACACCTTCAGCTACCAACTGTGCTTCCAGTTCGGGGCGTTTGATCTCGAAGATATTGATCTGAACATCCTTCTTCGTCAACTTCTTCAACTCTTCCTTGATCTTGTCGACTTCCTGTCCACCTTTACCGATTACAATACCCGGACGCGCGGTATGGATAGTAACCGTAATACGTTTCAAGGTACGTTCAATAACCACCTTAGCCACGCCGCCCTTAGCGATACGTACAGACAGGTATTTACGGATTTTCTCGTCTTCCACTAATTTATCGGAATAGTTCTTTCCGCCGAACCAATTGGAATCCCAACCTTTGATGATTCCTAATCTGTTACCTATTGGATTTGCTTTTTGTCCCATTACTTGATAAATTAGTTTTGTGCTACGTTGTTCTTGCTGTCTACCACAAGCGTCACGTGGTTTGAGCGTTTACGGATACGGTAACCGCGGCCTTGTGGTGCCGGGCGCAACCTTTTCAATTGGCGGCCGCCGCCCACGAAGACTTCCTTAACGAACAACTCGCTGTCTTCAACAGACTTATCTTCATTCTTAGTTTCCCAGTTCTTAATCGCTGAAAGCAGCAGTTTCTCCACACGGATAGCCGCTTCCTTATTGGTGTGCTTCAGGATATACAGGGCGTTTTCAACTTTTTCCCCACGGATCAAATCCACTACCAAGCGCATCTTACGCGGCGAAGTAGGGCAATTCAATAATTTGGCAGTAGAAGCTCCTCCTACCTGAGCCTTTTCCTGCTCTTTGCGCTGCTTTATGATAACAGACTTCTTTAGTTTTCGTGTTGCTTCCATTGCCTATTATTTTTTCTTTTCTGCGTGGCCCCTGAATGTGCGCGTAGGCGCAAACTCACCAAGCTTGTGACCCACCATGTTCTCCGTTACATATACGGGGATGAATTTATTGCCGTTGTGCACGGCAAAGGTATGGCCAACAAAATCAGGTGAAATCATTGATCTCCGAGACCAAGTCTTAACGACTGACTTCTTGTTTGTTTCATTCATAGAAAGAACTTTTCTTTCTAAGTTGTGGTCGATATAAGGACCTTTTTTAATTGAACGAGCCACTATTTCTTCCTTTTCTCAATGATGTAACGATTCGATGCTTTCTTTTTACTGCGGGTCTTGTAGCCTTTGGCCAACAGCCCTTTGCGCGAACGCGGGTGCCCACCGGATGAACGGCCTTCACCACCACCCATCGGGTGATCGACAGGGTTCATCGCTACGCCGCGTACACGGGGTCTGCGACCCAAGTGGCGTTTCCGACCTGCCTTACCCAATACCTCATTGGCTTTTTCAGCATTCGAAACCGATCCGATCGTGGCTAAGCAAGTAGCCAATATCATACGTGTCTCGCCAGAAGGCAATTTGATGATCGCATATTTACCATCACGAGCAGACAGCTGGGCATAGGTACCGGCGCTGCGCGCGATGGTGCCACCCTGGCCGGGGTTCAACTCGATATTGTGGATAATAGAGCCCAACGGGATCACCGCCAGCGGCAACGTGTTACCGATTTCAGGTGCTACCGAATCGCCGGAAACAATCGTCTGTCCGACTTTCAGCCCTTCGGGCGCAATGATGTAACGTTTTTCGCCATCTACATAATGCAAAAGTGCGATACGAGCCGTACGATTGGGGTCGTATTCAATGGTGGCAACTTTTGCGGGGACGTCTTTTTTATCGCGTTTGAAGTCAATCAGTCGGTATGCTTTTTTATGTCCCCCACCGAGGTAACGCATCGTCATTTTACCGGAATTGTTCCGCCCGCCAGACTTCTTGATCTTTACGACCAACGACTTTTCAGGAACATTGGTGGTAATATCGGAATAGTCTCCGCCTACTCTGAAGCGAGTGCCGGGGGTAACCGGTTTGAATCTTTTAACTGCCATCTCTTATTATATCGTACTGTAAAAGTCAATCGTTTCGCCATCCTTGATCGTGATGATGGCTTTCTTGTACTTCGGGGTCCTCCCGGAAACAAATCCAGCTTTGGTATAGCGGTTCTTGGCTTTGCCCGCCACTACAATCGTGTTAACAGCCAGAACGGTTACACCGAACATCTGTTCCACAGCTTGTTTGATTTGTATCTTGTTTGCCTTGGGATCTACCTTAAATGCATAGCGGTTCAGCTTTTCGGTAAGCTGCGATGCCTTCTCGGTCAATATGGGCTTTTTGATTATTTCCATGTTACTTGGCAAATGCCTCCTCCAATGTTTTAACAGCATCCGCAGTCAACAAAAGCTTACCCGCATTCAACACGTCATAGGTGTTCAATTCATTGGCGGTAATCACCTTTGCTTTCTTGAGGTTCCTGCTTGATAAATAAACGTTGTTGTTTTGAACGGGTAGTACCAGTAAGGTCTTCTCACCAGCCACGTTCAGGCTGTTCACCAAGTTCACATAGTTCTTGGTTTTGATGCTGTCGAAATTGACCTCGTCCAATACCACGATATTATTCTCTTTGGCTTTGTAACTCAGCGCTGACTTGCGCGCCAAAGACTTCAGTTTCTTGTTCAGTTTGAAACTATAATCGCGGGGCTGTGGACCGAAAATACGGCCCCCGCCATTGAACAATGGAGATTTGATGCTCCCTGCACGGGCACCACCGGTTCCCTTTTGTTTGTGGAGCTTGCGGGTCGAACCGGCAATCTCGTTACGTTGCTTGGATTTATGCGTTCCCTGGCGCTGGTTAGCGAGGTATTGCTTCACATCCAGATAAATCGCGTGGTCATTGGGTTCCACACCGAATACCGACTCAGGAAGTTGCACCTTGGCACCTGTTTCTTTACCTGATATATTTAAAACGTTAACTTCCATCTCCTTATTTATCTACGATTACGTAAGAACCTTTGGCCCCAGGGATGGAACCACTCACCACGAGCAGGTTTTGCTCTTCGTAAACTTTCAGCACCTGCAGGTTCTGAACCTTCACACGGTCGCCCCCTGTGCGGCCAGCCATACGCGTACCCTTGAATACACGCGAAGGCCATGATGATGCCCCCAATGAACCGGGTGCGCGGAGGCGGTTGTGCTGACCGTGGGTAGCCCCACCAACACCACCGAAACCATGGCGCTTCATCACCCCTTGGAAACCTTTTCCTTTCGAAGTACCGACGACATCAATGTACTCGCCTTCCTCAAAAATGGAAACCGTCACCAATTCACCGAGTTGCTTTTCGTCGGGAAAGGTTTTAAATTCTACCAATTTACGCTTGGGCGTCGTTTTCGCTTTGGCGAAATGCCCTTTCAAAGGAGCCGACGTGTTCTTCTCTTTTGCTTCGTCAAAAGCGAGCTGAACCGCGGAATACCCATCCTTTTCTTCCGTGCGTATCTGCGTTACCACGCACGGGCCAGCTTCGATTACAGTACACGGGATATTCTTCCCGTCCGCATCAAAAATGCTGGTCATTCCTACTTTTTTTCCAATAATTCCAGACATGTTTCTATTAATCTATTAACGTCCATCGAAGCAGTAGGGCTTCGCTCAAGACATACCATCCCCTCAAAAGGGACGGCAAAGATAGGAAACTTACAGTAAGTATCAAATAGTTAGTAAATTATTTTTTTGTTTTCCCCGTCCGTATAATTTCCGGGGGTACCCTACGCTGCGTTTTCCCCCACCCTTTCCCTATGGTGCCCCCATGAAACGCCGTGTTTTGACGTTTTTACCGGCGTATGGTGGGACATCACTGGGATAGGGCAGGGATGGGATGGGGCACAGATTTGGTACGGGCCGGGCATGGACGGTGGTCTTATCCAACCACAGGTTTCCCGTCCAGCAACCTTCTATAACGCATCAATGCTTCGATGTAATAATAGTCGGCATAGGTTAGCGGGACATCTATCTCGCTATTATGCGGAATGGACCCTACGCTGTATTTCAAGATGAATCCGCCATTGGTGCCCAACTCCGCCTTATAGGGTGCCGCCGACAGGCCTTCCAGTATCCGCTCTGCACTATGCAGGTACTCGTCGCCTTCCGCACCTTCCGTAAAGGTACTCAATTCGATCAATGCCGACGCCATGATGGCCGCCGCAGAGGCATCCCTATTGGTTTTGTAATGTGCGGCATAAGGGCTCTCGGCCGATAGGCCGGGAGCGTCGAAATCCCAATAAGGCACAAGGTCGTCGGGCATGTTGGGGTGGTTTAGCAAGAAAGCCGCCACATGCTCCGCAAATTCCAGGTACGCCTTGTCACCGGTCTCGCGGAACATCATCACATAGCCATACAGCCCCCAGGCCTGCCCACGCGCCCACGCCGATTCATCGAAGGCTCCTTGGGCTGTTTTCCGGCCCACGATGCTACCATCTTCGGGGTTATAATCAATCACATGGTACGAACTATAATCAGGCCGGTAATGATTCACCATGGTGGTATTCGCGTGCGTCACTGCAATATCACGATACTTGGAATCACCGCTCAGCTTAGAAGCCTGTGTCAGGAATTCCAGGTTCATCATGTTATCGATGATAACCGGATAAGTCCAGCCTTCCCACGAACGGATAGCCTTCACCGTGGGGTTATACCGAGTGATCAGCGACTCCGCACCCGTGAGCAGTATTTCCCTATAGGCAGCGGTATCACCGGTAAGCCGCAAGGCATTACCGAAACTACAATACAGCATAAAGCCCAGGTCATGCGTGCCCTTATTGTATTTCTCCTTTTCTAGGATCGACAACTTATCTTTGGCCAACTCCAGCAATTCCTCATCACCCGAATATTCATACAGGTATAGCAAGGAACCGGGATAGAAACCGGAAGTCCACCAGCTGGTATTGGAAAACACACTGCTATCGCCTTGGAACGTACGCGGCAACCGATCCGTTGGCACACTGTCTGCCAAAACTTTTATTTGGGTAACGGCATCGGCCAATTGTTTGTCGACAAATTCCAGACTCAGCTGAAGGTTGTCATTTGTGTTGTGGGCTGGGTTCTGGCATGCCGAGGCAACCACTGCTACCATCAGCGGGGCGAGTAGAAAACGTTTTGCGAAAGCGATCATCATGAGTTTATCCATATTGTTAGCGCCCAAAAATATACTTTTGGAACGAGATGTGCAAACGTTTACTACAGCCATTACCTATTGGTGGACCACATTTTCGCCAACCAACGTTACAGGCGTATTTCGTTCAACGGATTGCTGGGCCGCCACGGCGAGCATCGTTGCCTTCAGTCCGTCTCCCCCCCCCACAGGTACCGGTTGCTTACCCTGCACACTCTTTACAAAAGCTTTCATCTCCGTAAGGTAAGACATGGTATAACGCTCCATGAAGAAGTGCAATGGCAAAGCCGACGCCGCTCCCTCTCCATTATAATACATGTGGGTATCTGGCTTGTTGTTTTCTACGTGTGCCATGCCTTTAGACCCGAATACTTCCAACCGCTGGTCATACCCATATACAGCCTTTCTACTGTTGTCAATGACCGCCATGGAGCCGTCTTCGAATTTGAGGGTAACAACGGCTGTATCGATATCATCGGCCTCTGCAACCGCCCCGCCGGTTAGGGCCGACGCGGCGGCATATACCTCCTTCACTTCTTTCCCCATCACATAACGCGCCATGTCGAAGTCATGGATGGTCATATCCAGGAAAAGCCCACCCGAACTTTTCAGGTAATCCACCGATGGCGGTGCCGGGTCGCGGCTGGTAATCTTCACCAATTGCACATCGCCTATTTTCCCCTCATCTACCAATGCTTTCAACTTCATGAAGTTGGCATCAAAACGCCGGTTGAAGCCCAGCATCAACTGGATATCGTGTTGGCGTACCACCGCCAACGTTTCGCGTATCCGCGCCAAAGATAAATCCAGCGGTTTCTCACAAAACACGTGTTTGCCTTCCCGTGCGCATTGGGCCACGTAATTGGCATGGGTATCGGTGGGCGAACAAATCACCACGGCCTCAACATCGGGGTGCCCGATCAGTGTGCCCGCATCTCCATACGGCACATCGTCCGGCATCCTATTCTTGTCGACATCCGAAACCATGACAACCTCCGCCTCCGGTATATGGTATCTAATGTTATTGTAATGGATATTGCCAATCCGGCCCAAGCCGATAATTCCGATTTTCAGTTGCATAATATTTATTTTAATAGTATCATATTACAGCCCCAGTTGTCTTAGATAAGCCCGGTTATTGGCAGCACAGACTTTGGGTGTCCCCATGCCGGGCAGCACGTCCTGCTCCACCACGATCCAGCCGTTATAGCCTTGGCGGTCCAGTGTCGCCAATACCGCACCGAAATCCACCGCTCCCTTCCCCAGTTCGCAGAATACACCTTGTTTCACCGATTCGAAATAATTCCACCCGTGTATACGCGAGGCGTCTCCGATACCGGGGTCGTAATCTTTGAAGTGCACATGCCAAATGCGCTCGCCATACTGAGCAGCGGCGGCCTCCGGATTTCCACCGCCAAATGCGTAATGCCCCGTATCGAAACACAGGCCCAGCAACCGGGGGTCGGTCAACGCCATGAGTCTATCGAGCTCTTGCGGTGTTTCTACATAGCCGGCACAGTGGTGGTGGAAAACCGTACGCATGCCGTATTCGTCTTTCACGGCCTGGGCCACTAGCGTGGCACCTTGGGCAAACGTCTCCCACCCCGATTCATCCAAGCCCATGGCGGGGGTTACCCGGCCGGCATACGTCGTCCGTTCGGCCACGGCTCCATTGTCATCGGCAAGCACGACGAAAGCATCCGAATAGTCTGCCCTCGCCATCAGGCCGGCTACCCTTAGGGCATCGGCCACACCTTGCCGGTGGGCATCTTTCCATGCCAACGGTACCGGCACAAATGCCCCAACAAGGTCTAATTGATACTGGCTGACCAGCTCCCCAAGGGCCACAGGATCCGTAGGCATAAAGCCCCAATCGCCTAACTCGGTGCCTTCGTACCCCGTTTCCCCAATTTCCCGCAATACCTGCAAATGGTCTGGTGCCGAGGCTTCCAAGTCAAATTCCAGCGCGCCCCACGAACAGGGGGCATTTGCTATTCTCATTCCGTCCATTCCGTTAAAATTTCCGCGACCATTCCTTTGGCCAACGTTCAATGACCACCTTGGTCTGTGTGAAAAATTCGATGGCATGCCGTCCTTGGCCGTGGAGGTCGCCAAAGAAACTGTCGTTCCACCCGCTAAAGGGAAATTGGGCCATCGGTGCGGCCACACCGATATTGACACCTACATTACCGGCGTCGACGGCGCTGCGGAACTTACGCGCATCGGCACCGCTGCTGGTAAATAGGCAGGCCATGTTGCCGTACTGATTGCGGTTAATGAATGCCAACGCTGCATCTACCGTCGGCAGGTTAATCAGGCTCATCACCGGACCGAAGATTTCGGTTTGAACAATCTCGCCGCCTAGCGGCACATTTTCCAATATCGTCGGCTTAATGAAGTTACCGGCTTCAAAACCTTCAATCGCTGCCTCCCGTCCATCCAGCAGCAACTTTGCGCCTTCATGCACCCCTTGGTCGATGAGTTGCCCGATACGGGCCATGCTTTCGCCCGAAATCACCGGTCCCATCTCCACACCTTCCAATAGGCCGTAGCCGGTTTTGCGCCCCTTGGCCGCTTCGTACAACGCATCCCTTACCTGTCCACGTTCATCGCCAACCACTACAATATTCGAGGCAGCCAAACACCTTTGCCCAGCGCATCCGTAAACACTGTCGGTGACAATCCGGGAGGTCGTCTCCAAATCCGCATCCGGAAGGATGACCACCGGATTCTTTGCCCCGCCCTGTGCTTGTACGCGCTTGCCGTGCTGCGCACCCTTAGCGTAAACATATTGCGCGATGCGGGTGGAGCCCACGAAACTGATGGCTTTTATCCCCGGATGTTCCAGTATGGCATCCACCGATGCTTTGCCGCCATGCACCAGATTGACCACGCCCGGGGGCAACCCGATCTGGTCGATTAATTGCATCACCTTCTGCATCGTGAGGGGCACCTTTTCCGATGGCTTGATGATAAAGCTATTGCCGCAGGCAATGGCATAGGGTAGAAACCAAAAGGCAATCATTCCCGGGAAATTGAATGGCACGATCGCCGCGCAAACCCCCACCGGTTGGCGTATGACGAACTCGTCGATGCCGCGCGTTATATTCTCCGAGAAATCACTTTGCAGAAGCACGGGCGCCGCGCATGCGGTCTCCACATTTTCGATGGCGCGCTGCAATTCGCCCACAGACTCGGCCTTGGTCTTCCCGCACTCGTTGGTGATGGTTTCCGCCAATTCCTCGAGGTGCTGTTCTAACAATGCCTTTAACCGATACAAAGGCTGCACGCGCTGCATCACCGGCACGGCAGCCCATTCGGCTTGAGCGCGCAAGGCTGCTTCTACCGCATCCGCCACATCGGTAGCTGTATCATTCCCGTACGGCACCCGACCCATCGATGCTTGGGTAGCCGGATTTATGATCGCTATTGCTTGGTGCTCGCGGCTAGCCTGCCAACGCCCGTTGATGTAATTCTCTAATACTTCCATGTACTATTCCTGATTTAAACATTTCCCAATAAGATGTAGATCACCACGGTGATGACAACCAACGCAATGGCAAACGGCTTGGTAAAGCGCCACGCCTCCATGGGCACGGCGGTGGTATCTGCGGGCGCCATGGCCATTGCACGGGCCGGATAATACCGCGATACCCCAAACATGACGGCCATATTCAATAAAAACTCAATACCCCAGATGTGTATGAAGTGCACATCCACCTTTAAGATAAATGTACATAGCACATAAAAGACCAATCCGGTAAATAATGCCGCCTTTGCCCCCGCTGCGGAAATACGTTTGAAGAAGAATCCGCCAATCATGATCGAGGCTATCGGAATAAAAAAGATACCGTTCAGTTCCTGCAGCAATTGAAACAACCCCTCGGGCGCATTGGCCACAAAAGGTGCGGCCACGATGGAGGTGATGGCGAGCAGCGTGGCCACCATCCGGCCCATGCCAACCAATTTCTTTTCGGGCGCACCCTTTTTTATCATCCGCTTGTATACATCGATGCTGAAAATGGTCGATGCGCTGTTGAGTACCGCATTGAACGTGCTCAGCACGGCGCCCATGATCACCGCCGCAAAAAGCCCCAGCAGCGGCACCGGCAAGACTTTCTTCACCAGCTCGGGGTATACCATGTCTTGGTCGCCGTAAAACGCGTCGCCGAAATAATAGTAACCGATCACGCCCGGTAAGACAATGATAAAGGGGACAAGGATTTTCAAGAGGCCGGTATACAGCAACCCCTTTTGGGCTTCCTTCAGGTTCTTCGCTCCAAGCACCCGCTGCACGATCGTTTGGTTCATACACCAGAAATAAAGCTGGTTGATAACCAGCCCGGTAAAAAGGGTGCTGAAAGGCATCACCGAATCTTCGTCACCGATGACATTGAATTTTTCCGGGCTGTGTTCGAAAACGCGGGTCAATCCATTCAACGGATCACCATCGCCGATATAAACCAGCGCTAATACGGGGATCAGCAATCCACCGAAGAGCAACCCATACCCATAGATCACGTCGGATACCGACACCGCCTTCAGTCCGCCGATGATGGCATAGGCCGCACCGATACACCCCACCACCACCACCGTAATCCAAAGGCCGGTTTCCCGGGTCACCCCCAACGTTTCCGAAATATTGAAGATACTTTCCAGATTGATGGCGCCAGTGTATAACACGATGGGCAACAGGGTTACCGCAAATGAAACCAACAGAAACAGCGCAATCAATGAACGGGTGCCCTTATCGAATCGCCTTTCCAGGTATTCGGGTACGGTGGTCAACCCCATCCGCAGGTACTTAGGCACAAAATATACCGCCGCAGCGATGAGTGCCAGTGCAGAGGTGACCTCCCAGGCAATGATGATAAAACCATTTTTATAGGCCGAACCATTCATGCCGACCAAATGTTCGGTAGAGATATTCGTCATAATCATGGAGGCCGCGATAACGGGTCCCGTCAGGCTCCGGCCTCCCAGAAAGTACCCGTCTTGCGTAGTGAGGTTATCCTTACGCATGCGCAGCCAGGCATATATACCTACAAAAAGGGTAAACCCTATGAAGCTAATAATCGCTATCGGGGATGATGAAGATGCAAACATAGGCAATGGTTATGGATAGAACAGCTATGACAAATGACGGCGTTGTTTTGCCTTTTCGGTTACCGACAGTTCGTGGGCTTGCTGCACGCCGACAGTCTCGGATACGGCTGCCACGGGCACCTCCCACCACGCGTGGCCATAACCCGCCATTTTGCGTTCGGGAGCGGTTTCCACGTAAACCACGGTCGTACTTCCGTTGGCCCTGGCTTTTTCCAATGCCTTACCGAACGACGAGGCGTCGGTGGCTCGGATGACGGTTGCCCCCAAACTTTCTGCGTTCTTGGCAAGGTCTACCGGCAGCAGCTGGCCATCCAATCGACCCGACCCTTCATCGCGGGCGCGATACTGCGTACCGAAACCTTCCGTACCCAACGACTTGGATAGGCCGCCGATGCTTGCGAACCCATGGTTATTGATAAGGATGATGGTCAACTTATAGTCTTCCTGTATGGAAGTCACGATTTCCGACGACATCATTAAGTAGCTTCCGTCTCCTACCATCACGTATACCTCACGCCCTCGGTCAGCCATCTTCACGCCAAGGCCACCGGCAATTTCATAACCCATACACGAGTACCCATACTCGAGGTGGAAGCCCTTCGGGTCGGCGGTGCGCCAAAGCTTATGGAGGTCGCCGGGCAGGCTGCCTGCGGCGCATACCACCACATCATTGGGTGCCGCGAAACCATTGACCAAGCCGATCACCTCCGCCTGCGAGAGACGTTGGTCGCTTTCCGGCGCGTAGGCTAGGGCCACTTTTTCATCCCAGCTCTTATTATATGCGGCCACACGCGCTTGATAAGATGCATCTACCCGATAACCTGCCAGGCAACCGGCCAATGCTTCCAGTGTTGCCCGTGCATCACCGGTAAGGGCCAATCCCGCCTGTTTGTGGGCATCGAACTCGGCTACGTTGATATTGACAAACGAAACATCCGGGTGCTGGAAGGCGGTTTGGGATGCCGTGGTGAAGTCGCTATAACGGGTACCGATACCGATCACCAAATCCGCCTCGCTGGCAATCGCATTCGCACCTGCTGTGCCTGTAGCCCCCATAGCGCCCAACTGGTGGGGATCGTTGTAAGACAATGATCCCTTGCCAGCAAACGTTTCCGCAACGGGAATACCGGTGGCGTGCACAAATGTGCGGAGCGCATCGGTTGCCTCCCCATAGATGACGCCCCCGCCAGCCACGATCATCGGCCGCTTGGCCGCACGGATACGCGCCGCAGCGCGCTTTATCAATTCGCTATCGGGCAAGGGTCGTGGAACGTACCACACCCTCCTTTCAAACAATTCATTGGGGAAATCGTGGGCTTCCGCCTGTACGTCCTGCGGCAGGCAGAGGGTCACCGCCCCTGTTTCCGCAGGCGATGTCAATATCCGCAGGGCCTGCATCAACGAAGCGATCAATTGTTCGGGACGGTTAATGCGGTCCCAAAACCGGGATATGGGCCGGAAACAGTCGTTCACAGATACATCGGCCGATGCCGGAAACTCAAGTTGCTGCAATACCGGGTCTACATGGCGGCCGGCGAAAATATCCCCGGGCAACAACAGCACCGGTAGCCGGTTAATCGTAGCCGCGGCCGCGGCGGTGAGCATGTTGGTTGCCCCCGGCCCAATGGACGATGTACAGGCAAAGGTAGACAGGCGATTTTTCATGCGGCTATAGGCGGCCGCCGTGTGCACCATCGCCTGCTCGTTGCGCGATTGGTAATACGTGAGCGCCGGATATTCAAATAGCGCTTGGCCAATCCCGCCCACGTTGCCGTGCCCGAAAATACCGAAGCATCCCGCAAAGAATTTATGTTGCACACCATCCCGTTCCACATACTGTTGATCGAGAAACCGGATAAGCGCCTGTGATGTCGTTAACTTCATATTAAAAACCTCCATGCTTTTCAATAAATGCCAATGACTCTTCCAAGGTGGGCATAAAATTGGCACATCCAGGCTGCAGTACCACCTGTGCCCCGCTGGCATTTCCCATACGGCACGACTTATAAAGGTCCCAGCCATTCAGGTAGCCATATATAAATCCGGAGGCGAATGCATCGCCCGCGCCGAGGATGTTGAGGGGCACCACCGGAAATCCGGGCACCTCCTGCTTGTTGCCTTTGTGGTCATACACCGTCGCTCCGGTAGCACCCCGCTTCACCACCAGCACCTCTACCCCCAGCGACAATACACTGGCTATCGCCTTGTCGATGTCGCCTTTAACGGTAGGTGCCGAAATCTGTTGGTGTTCAATGGTTACCTGCGAGGCGTCCTCCAACATTGCGGCCAGCAATTCCTCCTCGGTACCGATCGCCACCTTGATATGGGGGAGCAATGCCCGTATCATCACGCCGAACGACCGGATATCATCCCATTGGTCGGCCCGGAAATCGATATCCAGCAGGGTGGTAACACCGTGCGCTTTGGCCCGCTCGGTGGCGTGGAAGACCGCACTCCGGCTTGGCTCGATATTCAGCGCGGTACCCGACAATTCGATTAACCGCACGCCGCCCATATCAATAGCATGCACATGGTCGATGGTAATCTGCGAGTCGGCGGCGTTGTGGCGGTAAAACACAAGCGGAAACGTATCGGGTGGCTGGATGCCCAGCAACACCGCGCTGCTCCGTGCTCCGCGTATACGGGGGATAAACGCGGTTTCCACCTGCTCCCGCTTCAGGAAATCCAAGATAAAGTCGCCCACCTTGTCGTCGCCCACCCCGGTCAAAAGCGCTGCGCGCAGCCCCAGTCGGCTACACCCCGTAGCGATATTCAAAGGTGAGCCTCCCACGAACGCATCAAACCCTTTAATGGCAATGAATTCAGCCCCGATGTTCTGCGAATACAAGTCTATAGATGATCGCCCTACTGTGAGCACATCATACACTTTTCCTTTATTATCCATTAGCCGTTCATTTTTGCGGTTACCATTGGGACCCGTTCATCCTTCCCCTTCCACGTATCGAAAATCCAAGCGTGTTCCGGGTCGGGGGTGTTGGCAAGCGATTGGTCCGAGCCCGCCAGGAAGTTGAGGTAATACACGTCGTAGCCATGTCCGGCCACCACGGGATGGTAGCCTTTCGGCACCAGTACGACATCGTTGTTCCGGGCCACAGCGATTTCGTCGATACTGCCATCACTGGTGTATACGCGCTGGATGGCATATCCCTGGGGCTTATTGATCTTATAGAAATAGGTTTCTTCCAGCCGGGCCTCCAGCAACTCACCGTTTTCGCCAACGATCCGTTCGTCGTGTTTATGGGCAGGGAATGAACTCCAATTGCCCGATGGGGTGTACACTTCCACCGCCACCAAGCGGTGACAGGGGAATCCAGGTCCCAGCAAGTCGTTGATCTGCCGGGTGGCATTGTCGCCACCGCGGATTTCAATCTCCACCTCTTCCGGCCGCTTGAACACGGGTGCAAAATCGCGGTCGGTCTGGCACCATCCGTAGGCGATGTC
>NZ_JBMQOC010000100.1:0-20438 GCF_053550995.1 Parapedobacter sp. | reverse complement strand
TGCCATCTACACCGAACTAGTTTCGCTCATCACCAATGAGATTGTCTCCAATAGCGACGCGTTGGTCGAGAACGGCGACGGCACCTTTACCCACACGGCGGCCGACGGCACGGTGGTTACCTTCGATGCGAATACCTCGACGGTGACGGACAACGGCGACGGCACGTATACCATTACCAACGCGGATGGCACCACGGTGACGATCGACGTGGCGGGTGACGTGCTGACGGAGTTGCAGGACAACACGAGCGCGATCTACACGGAAATCCAGAACATCATCACCGCAGGCAGCGATGCCTTGGTGGACAACGGCGACGGCACCTTTACCCACACGGCGGCCGACGGCACAGCAACCACTTTCGACGTAACCCAAAGCGGCACGGGAGACCCGAACACGAACAGTACCACTGGGTCAGCAGGCGATATCTATGTAGACGAAAACACGGGTGACATTTACACATACGACGGAACGACGTGGCAAGCGGCCAATGTGAACCTTTACAATAGCGATGGCGCCCTTACCGGCGACCGTACATTGGATTTGAACGGATCAGATCTTGAATTTGACGGGACAGAGCAGCAAACTTCTTGGAGTTTAACAGGAGGCATCACGCAGAGCAACCTGTTACCCACCTCGGGATCCGCTTCTATGGGATTTTTGGGAGGAAATAACACAAATCTTTATATACAGGCATTTAGCGGTGGTGCTACACAGATCATTGCTAGCGGTAATGCCACCAACTTTGTAATAGGTACCGGATACACGGCAAATCCCACTTACCTCAGGTTTGACACTTCGCCAGGGGGAGGAGCAGCTCCAAATCCGGCCATGTATATTACTTTGGAAGGCAACCTGGGAGTCGGTTCAGATGGGTTATCAGCTTCGGAAAAATTAGATGTCACGGCGGGCAATGCCCGAATCCGCGACATCAATACCAACATCGGTACAAGTACAGACAGAATAGTAGTAGCCGATGCCGATGGGGTACTGAAAACGGTTGCTACCGAAGGGATTGCCATAGAACCATGGCAAGTGCAGGAAACCACCGACAAAGCCACAGGCAATGCTCAGGAAATTTACCAAACCGGTAGCGTTGCCATTGGAACAGATGATATTCCGGATCTTCTTGTCGGCGGCGATAACCTGACTTCAACCGTTAAGCTGCACGTCGATGGCAATATCACCACCACGGGCAAACTATATACAACCAACAGTGTGTATGCAGATTATGTGTTTGAAAAATATTTCAATGGACATTCTGACCTGAATACAAAGTATGAGTTTGCTTCATTGAACGACGTCAAGAAGTTTATCAAAAAAAATCACCATTTGCCCGGTATCACCAGCATTGCCGATTTATCGAAATCAGAAAAAGGCTATACGTTCGATCTAACTTCGCTCTCCATTCAGCAGCTCGAAAAAATCGAGGAATTATTTATCCATACCATCGAACAGCAGGAATTATTGGAGAAACAACACGCCCAGCTGGAAAAGCAACAAAAAGAGTTGGCGGAGTTGAAAGACAGACTGGCCAAGATAGAGCGGTTGCTAGGTCAGCAATAAACGGTTGGTTAATACATGAAAGTCAAAACGATGAGAAGGTTGTATTTATTAATACGAGCTGTTTTTCTGGCCAGTGTATCCTTGTCGGCCGCATATGCGCAGGGCCCCGGCGGTGTAACACCCGCTGCATGGTACAAAGCCGACGCCCCCAATACCGTTTTTGCTGATGCAGGGACCACAAACGTGTCAGACAACGGTCCGGTACAGCAATGGAACGAGTATTTAGGTACCGGCCACAATTTAATTCAAAATACTGTCGGATGGCGGCCGGTCTATTCTAATGCTACCACATTAGTCAACTTTAATCCCACCGTATCATTCGATGCAGACTATTTGGAATATTTTCCCGCTACCGGGGTCAATATAATAGACCGCACGAATGGAACGATGTACGCTGCAGGGTATTTCAACACCGTAGGCCCGGCCGGGATTTTGGGTTTTCACGCCACCATGGATTATCCGGGTCTACACACTTCCAATAATGGACTGGATAATTTATTGTTTTATACCGGAGGCCCCGGCTACCAGGGTTTAAGTAGCAATCAGTTCGAAGATGACAGTTATTTTATTGCGGGGGCCAATTGGGAGAATGGGGCGGGAGCAAGTGCGCTTTATGCTTCATCTACGGTATCGTTAAACGGTGTAAGATCGCTTTACAGTAACACGGAACTTCAGAATGCGGTTATCAATGATGTCTCCAGAGATATCAGAGTAGGATGGGACAGCAACTGGGGTGCGGTCAACGGTCAGGTAAACGAGGTGATTTTTTTTGATGCCGCTTTGGATGCTGACGAAATGGATCGAGTAGAATCCTATTTAGCTATCAAATACGGAATTACCTATGCGTCAGGGACAAGCGATTATAAAAATTCTTCTTCCATTATTGTTTGGAACGCCGCCAATAACGCAACCTACAATCAGCATATCTTTGGAATCGGAAGGGACGACGGTTCGGAATTATACCAAAAGCAAGCCAAAAGTACCAATCAAGGCCAGCAATTAATCATCGGTGCCGGAAATACACTTTTCAATACCAATGCAGCCAATACCAACGTCCTTGCCGATGGGCAGTTTCTATTGGTGGGTGACAATGGCTTGGCGCAGCAATTAAAGGTGCCTCTAGCCTATAACGCCGGAACAAACGGAGAAACCAATTTCCGTTTTGAGTCGATTTGGAAAGTAGAGAATACGGGCAATACAGGTGCGGTAACGATTGCCTGGCCGAAGCGAAGGGGTAACCTGTATTTGGTGCAATCATCCGATGAGACCTTTGAAGATACCGATACGTTTACCCCGATGACCGATGAAGCTACGATAAATGGCATTGAATATAATACAGCAACCGTAATACTGGCGGATGGTGAATTCTTTACGTTTGCCGGGTATGCCTACGCCCCCGGTGGTGTAACGGAAGGCTTGTTAATGTGGCACAAAGCGGACGACGGAACGGCAACATCCGGCGCAAAGGCCATTTGGGCCGACGTTTCCGGAAACGGCCGGGATGTTACGCAAACCAACAATACAACCTACGAACCCAATTTGATCCTTGATGCCGTTCATGTAGCCGATAATAAAGATTACTTCTTTAATTTCAATCCATTCTACTATTTCGATGGCGGGGACTTTTTCTATCGGGATGCAGGGGCAATAGGAGATTATTTCCCCGCAAGTGGTGGTGGCACGGTATACGGCATGATATTCAACAGCGGGGATGCGGGGAGTTGGCGTACGCCCTATGGCTGGGGCGACGATGACCCCAATTTGGTTAGGAATGCTGATCGGTATTTTTTTACAAGGGATAATGGTACCGTAATTGATGAGAATCTATCGCTTTCGACCACCAATGCCCACATCGGAGGAATGGCGTGGAAAGGAACTGGAACGGTAAACAATGGCCTTTACTTGAATTTTAACGGCGCAATTTATGGCAACACAGCCACACACATCGGATCCATTGATGATCGCTATTTCGCCATCGGGTCAGAAGGGGCATTTCTGACAGGGGCTGGTAATGAACGATTCATTGGCGGGTTGCCCGAAGTGTTTGCCTATAGCGCCGACCATGAAAATTCCACAGGAAATGAAAAATTACGGATTAATTCATACCTGGCCATCAAATACGGCGTTACGTTACAGAACAGTGCTGGAACAGGTACCTCAGATTATTTGAGTAGTGCTGCGGCCAATGTATGGAATGCCACTGCCAATACCGCGTATGGCAACAATGTTTTCGGTATCGCAAGGGACAATGCTTCGGCATTGCACCAAAAGCAATCCCGAAGCGCAAACGACTATCAGAAGCTAATCATAGGAAACGGGAGTTCGCTTTTCAATACCAATGCTGCCAATACCAATGACCTTGCAGAACGGCAATTCCTCATGGTGGGTGATAATGGGCAGCAACAGGCGCTTGCAGAGATACTGGCCCATCCGGGTGCGCCGGGAGGGGAGGTCAATTATCGTTTCCAGGCGGTATGGAAGGTCCAAAATACGGGCGGCGTTGGCACAGTAACATTGGCCTGGCCTACGGGGATTGCCAATCTGCATGTGGTGCGTTCTACCGATGCAACGATCGATATGGCGGACGACTTTATTCCGATGACGGGGTCGGTCACCCTAAACGGGCAGGATTACCATACGGCTACCATTGCGCTTAACGACGGCGAATACTTTACACTTGCCGGATATGCCTTTGCCCCGGGTGGCGTTTTGGCCGATTTACGCATTTGGCTCAGGGCAGACCAAGGATTTACACCCGATACCTGGATCGATCATTCCATAGCGGATAATGATTATACCCAAACCAACGCCAGCCGCCAGCCCTTTGTGGCAACCGAGGCATTTAACTTCAATCCGGTCATCGACTTCGGCGGTAGTACATCGGCCGACGGGCGCTTCATGGTCGTGCCAACCGGAAAGCCATTTTCCGCCAATGGGTTAAGCGGTACCTTCTTCACGGCTACGCTAACCCGTCCCGGAGGAACCAGTGGCTATCGGGATATTCTAGGATTCGGTGGAACCACAACGACGGCAGCGTTAACCAACGCGAATGTTCCAACGGTAACAAAGTTGAACGATAATATTGTATTGTATAATTCCACCACGTCGGCATTCCCCAATGCATATCCTGATAATGAATTCTTATTGACCGACGTATCCTACACGGTCGATGTCGCTGGCATAAAATACGGACTGAACGGAAGGGATGCCGCTACTACGCAAACCAGAACAGCGGGCAACTCCCTTCTGGCCAATGGAAGTATACTCGGTTCACAAGGGGAAGTAAACAACGGCGTAATCGGAGAAGTGATTGCCTACGAAAGGGACCTGACCCCCTTGGAAAAGCAACGGGTCCGCTCCTATATTGGAATCAAATATGGCGTCACGCTGCGGGACGATGTGGGCCAGGGCTTTGACTACTTGGATGCGGAGGAAAATAATGTCTGGCTAGGCACCACGGCTAATTTAGCGTACCATAACCATGTTTTCGGGATAGCCAACGACGGACTTTCGGCCTTGCATCAAAAACAATCAAATAGCATCGGCTCCGGGCAGAAATTGGTTATCGGGCACGGTAGCTCCCTTTTTGCCACGAATGCCGACAATACCAACGACCTTGCAGAAGGACAATTCCTGATGGTGGGAGACAATGGCTTGAAACAGCAACTGGCAACACCGTTGGCATACACAGCCGGAGCCAACGGAGCAACCAACTTCCGGTTTGAAGCCCTTTGGAAAGCGCAAAATACAAATGGTGTAGGAACCGTAACGGTAGCTTGGCCAAAAGGTATCGAAAATTTGTATTTGGTGCAATCTACGGACGAAACCATCGATGGTTCGGACGTGTTTACCCCGATGGTCAACGAGGCTACCGTTAATGGTGTGGTTTATAACACCGCTACGGCAACGCTAGCCGATGGCGCATATTTTACCTTCGCTGGGTTTGCCTATGCACCGGGGGGCGTAGCGGGAAACCTGTCGTATTGGTACAGGGCAGATAAACTGGCCACCCATACCGGCACCGGAACAGATGTAACATCTTGGACCGATTTCTTTGCGAATACGGTTGCATCTGCGGTTGGTGGAAATCCTTTGCCTGATTTTAAAGATGGAGAAGAAACCTATTTTAACTTTAATCCAGGGATTAATTTTACAACCATCGATGAAACCATAGGAACGCGATCTGTACAAACCATTTTCAATGAGAATAATGACCTTTTTATGGTCACTAAAGAAGGAATGACGTGGGCAGGCAGCCCTAATCCTCACTTCTTCAGTATAGGGATGGATAATACGAACACCACAATAGCTAATTGGGACTATTTGGGTATTTGGCCGAGTAATAACGTGGAAAGAAGGGTATATCAGGGAGGTACAAACTTCCCGTCTGTTAATCCCGGCCATGATGCTAATATTACCAGTATTATGTACTATAATTTCCTTAACCAGCCATATAGTAGAGGATTGAATGGTGCCGCTAATGGTGCTACCTATAATAGCCCGGGACCAATGGGGGTACCGTTAGGCGGGCATATCTTTGGTTCTACAAGATGGACAGGCAGTGGTAGTGATAATGGTGGATTCGTTGGTAATATTGCCGAAACCATTATTTACGGACAGGGAAATATAACTGCTATAGAAAGAAGAAAAGTAGATTCATATTTAGCGATTAAGTATGGTGTTACTTTAGGCAGAGTAGCAACAGACCATTACCTTTCCTCTACCGAAGCCGTCATCTGGAACGGCGCCGAAAATACCGTTTATAACAACAATATTTTTGGTGTAGCACGTGATGATATTTCAGGCTTCGAACAAAAGGTTTCGAAAAGTGTTAATCCCGGCACCATCCTCACCATCGCTAAAAACAACGATTTCACGTCGAGTAATTTAGATCCGAGAACATCATTTACAAATGATTTGACCTATTTTATTTTGGGGGACAACAACGTTACCACCACACCGACCCATACGATAACACTGCCGGGAGGTCTAGGTGTTACCGATATGGCAGTCATCGACAGGAAATGGCTTTCACAACGTACGGAGGCGGCAGATGACGTTTATTTCCAAGCAGACCTGTCCGCTTATGGTGTGGAGTTCGCCGTATCGAGCAATGAAATCTACATGGTTATTGCCGACGACGACAGTTTCACGGAGAATGTACAGATTACTCCAGGGACTTTTGTAGACGGAAAGTGGGTGTTTTCACACAATTTCAATACGGAAAATACCAGCCGATACCTTACGTTCGGTTACAACGATGACCCCATAACGGGTAATCCGTTTTTGTGTACCGACGCGATGTATCTGGCACAATCGACAGACGGGACGAACACCACCTTGTACGTTATCAATACCACTACCAATCCATTGAGCTATGACCCGATAGGTGTCGAGTCGAACGTGCGTTATAATGCGATGGGTTTGCGCGTAGCAGATGGCTACATCTATGCCCTGCCAAATGCTTCGAACCAGTTGCTGAAAATCAGTGCGGATGGTACCTATGAAAATCTAGGAGCTGTTGCTGGGCTTCCTCTAGCATCTTATAATAGCGGAGAGATGGATGATGCGGATAATTTTTACGTAATGAGTACGACCGGGTCAACAACTTCAGACAAGATGTATAATATAGACATCGCAGCGATGTCCGCCACGGAAATTGACCTGACAAGTAGCATTAATCCGTCGGATATAGCTTATAGCCCATTTGACGGACTTCTATATGGTGTAAATAACGACGGACGTCTTATCTCGATCGATCCTTCGACCGGTACGGTAACCTTTATCGGAACCGCAACAGGAGGACAACCGTTCGGGGCGATGATGGGGTCGAGTACCGGCGAACTCTATGGGGTGAGCAATTTCGGAGGTTTTTACCAGTTCAATCTTACCGATGGAACCCGTTTGCAATTATCCAGCTCACCTGTGAGTACCGGAAATGAAGGCGCGCACTGTGTGACCGCGCCCATTACGTTTGAAGTAGACCTTTCCGTTACGATAACAGACGGAGCCGATACCTATACCCCCGGAACCACGATTACGTATACCGTTGTGGTTACCAACAACGGGCCGTTCGGGGTAATGGATGCACAGGTTGCCGATGCCTTGCCGGCAGGTATTCCTGCCGCAAATGTGAGCTATACAGCCGTAGCTTCTTCCGGAAGCACAACGACGGTGACGGGTACGCAAACCGGTGCGATAGATGATTTGGTGTCACTGCCGCCCGGCGGATCGGTGGCCTACACCGTAACGGTTGATATACCCACCTCGTATACCGGAGATCTCGTTAGTGAAGCAGCCGTGACATTGCCGGTAAATGCCACGGACCCCGACTTGGCAAACAACAACGCCTCCGATATCAATACATCGGTATGTTCAGGCCCCGATTCAGATGGCGACGGTATAGCGGATGTGTGCGATTTAGATTCAGACAATGACGGCATTCCTGATGCCGTTGAGTGCCCGCCTATCGTAAGGCCCGTCAATACGGCTTCAATCACAGTCTCCGGTACGATTACAATCGGAAACGCACAGCAACTTGTCGATGGCGAAGGGGCAGGCGGAACCGGAGATGGGGTCATACCTGGATCCGATCCTTTAAGTTGGTATACCAATATCAGCAATCTACCGATCGAATTTAGCATGGATTTGCAGGCGCCTTCCGTTATTGACCACATTAAGTTGTATGGCCCTTGGGGAATTGATGAGTGGATAAAAGAATTTACGGTTGAGTTATACGACGCTAGCAACGCACTTTTGGGAACAGAGAACTTAACAGCGCCTGATCAATATGTCGATGGGACCATTTTGAGCTTTTCGCAGGAGTATGCCGACGTATCACATATCGAATTGACGATTATTTCCAGCCAGGGCTACAATTCCTTTAACCGCGCATCAGTGAATGAAATCGTATTCCTGGATTTTCAGCCATGTGACACCGATGGCGACGGCATACCGGATTACCTCGATTTAGACTCCGACGATGACGGCTGTCCGGATGCCCTGGAAGGGGATGAAAGTGTCACGCTTGCCGACTTGAATTCCGATGGCAGCATAAATATAGACGAAACCGGAGGGGTCGACAGCGATGGAATCCCCAACCTGGTCAATACCGGCGGAGCGGCAGATGACGGCGATGACGCGGGGCAGGGGATAGGTGCAGCCCAAGATCCGCTTACCAATGCGTGTATTACGTACTGTGTACAACCGGGTGCTACAGGTACCCCAACGGAGTTTACACAGGTAGGCATCTCCGATAGGGAAGGTTTTGGCGGGGGATGGCCCGGAAACGTACCGAATGGTTTCATTGCCATCGAATCGGAAACCAGTGGTTTTGTGATTACCCGGGTACAGCAGGTGAGCGACATCGCCGATCCGCAGGAAGGTATGCTGGTTTATGAAATGGCCGACCAATGCCTCAAACTGTATAACGGAACAAGCTGGAATTGCATCGAGCGCAGTTGCAACGAATAATAAAGAAGTCAGGACTAAAAATATAAAAACATAGGCATGATGAAGATATCAGTTTTATTACTTGTCGCAGGTTGTTTCAGTGGCTCGCTGGCCCTCGGACAAACAGCCATTGGGAAGCGAACCGCAGATGGCGATGGGGTACTGGATTTCGCCTCAGGCACCACCAAAGGGATTATACTCCCCGCGGTGGAAACGTTGCCGGCGACACCCGCAAACGGAACGTTCGTGTACGATAAGAATGCCCAAATGGTCAAGGTGTTTACAAACGGCGCGTGGATGAACCTGTCGGACGAGGGCGATAACAGTGCCGTATTGTCCTATTCGGGTCCGGCCAACGGGAAACAGACGGTTATCGGTGCCAAAAGCACCGATGTGGACGGGGTGTTGGTGCTCGAAGCGACGGATAAAGCGTTGATACTCCCGAAAGTGGCGTCGCCGCACCTCAATGTGCCCAGCCCATATCCGGGGATGATGTGCTACGATACGGATGCCAAGGCGCTTGCTGTTTATGATGGCTCGGTATGGAGTTATTGGAAATAATCATGCAACTACGGTGGGAGGTGACGCTGAAAAAAAATCGATTCTGATGAGAAAAGTTTTACGACATATAATCACCCTTACAGCTGTGATGACGCTGTTTTTGGTCGCTGCCCAAGGCCAGGCCGGTGCCGGTAGTGAAACGGCAGACAATGCTACGGTGGTTGTGGCACCCGGCACTGTTGAGCTCCGCTTTTCGGAAAGCACTTATTTCGGCCCGAATAGCCAATGGGAAATCAATGGCACGTTGGAAATCTGGAGTAAAAATATATGGATAGCACCCTCCGCTACCTTCACGGGCACCGGGCGGATCATTATCCATGACCCGAGCACCAATCCCTATTACGGAGATGTAGAAGCGGGATCTACCGTAATAGATGGCAACAATGCGGCTTTTATCGACGTGGACGTCGAACTGCGTAATCCAGCAAATCTAGTGCTTGGTGATCTGGAGGATCCAGGTTACGGCACGGCCAATGCGGCGGGATCGGGCGCCGCAGCCCTGAACATCGGTAAGCGGTTTACGTTTGCGGTAGATGGGGGTGACGTATTGCTCAACGGCCATGACTTCGGTGTAGGTCCAGAGGGCGGGTTTGAAAACTATAACAGTAATCGGATGGTGGTAACGGGCAATAGCACGGTGGGTCATGTGGTTAAACGCTACGGTAATACCCAACCGTTCGTGTTCCCGGTAGGCATTGCCGAAGGGGATTATACCCCCGCCACACTTTCACCGGCAGCTACCGCTACCTTATATGTGAGCGTGCAGGATTATAGCGCAGCCGATATTGACCTGTCGGAACCCGAGCGGGGGATGGACCGCATCTGGCACATCTTCGCCGATGATGGGGTGAGTACTACATACACGTTGCAACACAACACCATTACAAATGGCAGCGCTTACATGGATGCTGATGCCCAAATCGTGCAGTATGCGGGAAGTGGCAACTGGCTGGGCGACGTGACGGTGCTGGAAGCTGTTGGCGTACACACGCGGGCAGATATCCTCACGGTGGCCGGGGTAACCGATGAGGGCAGTTGGTTTACCAAGTTAACAGAGAAGGAAGATGTCGGACCCGAAGCCAATGACGGGGTCGCCACAGTGGTCTCGGGGGCATCCGCACAGATCAATGTACTGGAGAACGCCATTCCCGGCAGCAGTCCGATTGTGGTGAGTAGCGTGCGTATTGTACAACAGCCGGTCAATGGTACCGTAGTGGTGAACGCCGATGGTAGCATCACCTATACGCCGAACGAAGGGTTTGTCGGTGAGGATACCTTTACCTATGAAATTGCGGACGAAAATGGGCTGACCAGTACGGCCATGATGACCATCACCGTGGATCCGAAACCCTTGAAAATCCCGAATGTATTCACACCGAATGGCGACGGCCGGAACGATGTGTTCGAGATTGAGGGCGTTGAAGGCTTCGACCGCATCGAGGTGATCGTGGTGAACCGTTGGGGCAACGAAGTGTACCGAAACGATGACTACAACAATGACTGGAACGGGGGCAACCTCAATGAGGGTACATACTACTACCGCATCAACACCCACAAGGGCGGTGCGCAGGAGCAGTACACGGGATGGTTATTGATTAAAAAGCAGTAGGAAATGAGAAGGACGATAGTAAAAGCAATGGTGTTGGTACTGGCGCTGGGGGCATGGGTGCCCGTCTGCGCCCAACAGAACATCCAGTTCACGCAGTACATTTTCAACTCGATGAGCGTGAACCCGGCCTATACGGGGTACAAGGAGGAATGGTTCGGCCAGCTGGGGCTGCGCAGCCAGTGGGTGGGTCTCGATGGGGCTCCCCAAACGGGCCTGCTGTCCATCGACGGCATCGTGGACCCGATCAACAAACGGCATGGATTGGGCCTGCAGATCATAGCGGACGAACTTGGGCCACAGGGGGCAACTTCCGCGTATGCCAATTACGCGTTCCGTCTGCGGCTGAACGAGGAAGACACGCAGCGGCTGAGCTTCGGCATCGGTGCCGGGGTGACGCAATACAGCCTCGACGGGGCCGTGCTGGACCCGATCGACGGGGGCGACCAGGTGGTTCCCGCCGGCAAGATCAGCAACTGGGTGCCGGATGTGCGCTTCGGGGTGTACTACTACAACCCGAAGTGGTATGCCGGGGTATCGGTGATGGACCTGCTCTCGGGCGACCAGAGCAACAACATCTTCCGGTGGGATAACACCACCACGGACAACATCCGGCGCAAGCGGCACCTATACTTCATCGGCGGTGCGCTGTTCAACCTCAACAGGGGTTTGGACTTCCGTCCGAGTTTGCTGGTGAAGGAGGACTTCAAGGGCCCGACGAGCCTGGATGTGAATGCGATGTTCATCTTCGGCCGGTGGTTCTGGCTGGGTGCGGGCTGGCGCACGGGTGTGACGGTCTTCAAGCGGGAGTATGGCCGGGTGAGCGGCAACAGCCTGAGCGGGCGCAACTCGTTTTCGGCGGTCACGCAGATTTACCTGACGGATGCGTTGCGTGTGGGCTATTCGTACGACCACATCGTGAGCCAGCTGAGCAATGTGCAGAACGGTTCGCACGAGGTCACGCTGGGGATTACCTTCGGTCGGCGTGACCGGCGGCTATTGAGCCCGCGCTTTTTTTAGGGGAGACATTAGACACTGGACAATAGACATTAGACACAAGACATTCACCATGAGATACGGGTTACAACAATTTTTTCTAATCGCGGTGCTGTTCTGCATGGCCGGGGTTGCCTTTTCGCAGGAACAGCCCAGCCTGCGCAATCGTGCAGACGAACTATTCAGGAAGTACGAATACGCCAATGCCGCCGCGTTATATGTGAAGCTGGTGGATACCAAACGGCCACGCCTGCAAGACCTGGAGCGGCTGGCGTACAGCTATGTGCAGATGAACGACTATGAATCGGCTGAGAACTGGTATGCCCGGGTCGTGGAAATGGAAGGCTCGGAAGCGGGCAATCACCTATTGTATGGAGACGTGCTCAAAGCCAACGGAAAGTATGTGGAAGCCAAACAGCAATTGGAGGAATACGCCCGGGAGACCGGAAATGCCGAGGTAGTTGCCGTGGCCATTGCCGGCTGCGATTCCGCTGTCGTGTGGATGGCCCATCCAACGGTACACCAGCTGCGGAATGAAGGAATCAACACGTCGTTGTCGGAATTTTCGGTATTTCCCCTCGGAGACCAGGTATACTACACCGGTGAACCGGACGGATATATGCAGGGCGCCGACCGATATGGCTGGACAGGCCATTCGTTCCTTCGGGTTTATACGGCCGATCGCCTGGCAGACAATACCCTCACGGATGCCGTACTGGCCATCGAATCACTCAACAATGCCCCCTACCACATAGGTCCGGTTGCTGCGAACGCCAACGGCGATACATTATATGTAACGCGGACGTATCCCGGTAAAGATGGCAACATAACCAAAGAGGCCGGTGGGAAGTACCGGACGCAAAAGCTTGAGTTGTATGTCTACACCCGGTTGCCCGACGGCACATGGGCGGCAGAACCATTCGTATACAACAACGTCTCGGAATACTCGGTCGGACATGCCGCATTAAGCGGGGATGGGAACATCCTCTATTTTGTAAGCGACATGCCGGGGGGGCATGGCGGCACCGACATTTGGTACAGCGAACGGCAGGGTGACGGCAGTTGGGGAGTGCCGGTGAACGCCGGTGGAGCCATTAACAGCGCCGGAGACGAACTATTTCCAAACATCGGACCGGAACACACCCTCTATTATTCGAGCGACGGGTTTGCCGGTATGGGCGGACTGGATGTTTTCCGGTCGACCGGTGAAAAAACAGCGTGGGACAAACCGGAGAACCTGCGCTATCCCGTGAATTCGTCGGGTGACGATTTCGCTTACCTGACGACATACGACGGTGAGGAAGGCATGGCGGGCTATCTTTCCTCGAACAGGAAAGGGGGCAAAGGCCGGGACGATATCTATTCTTTCACTTATGAAAAACCCAAGATCATCATTATCCTGCGAGGAACCACGTCGGATAAAGCCAGTGGTGAGCGCTTGCCGGCCACTACCGTAACATTATTCGACGGCCAGCGTAAGATTGTGGCCAAAAAGAACAGCGATGGTACCGGAGCCTTCGAGTTTATCCTCGATAGGAACCGAACCTACACGGTATTGGGCCAAAAGACGGGGTACCACGCGGATTCCGCGAAGGTAAGCACGGTCGGCATCACCAAATCCGACACGCTGGAAGTCTCCTTGCTGTTGGAACCCGTGTTCGAAGTGGGCAAAACCTTCGAACTGGAGAACATCTATTACGATTTCGATAAGCATAATATCCGGCCGGATGCGGCGGTAATATTGGATGAACTGGTGCGCACCATGCGCGATAATCCGACCTTGAAGATCGAGCTTTCCAGCCACACGGACAGTCGGGGCAGCGATGCATACAATGAAGCATTGTCACAACGCCGGGCGCAGTCGGCCGTGGATTACCTCGTATCAAGGGGAATTGCCCGCGACCGTATGGTAGCCAAGGGGTATGGGGAGAAACGCTTGGTGAACCGTTGTGCCGATGGTGTGCCATGCAGCCGTGAAGAACACCAGGCCAACCGCAGGACGGAGGTAACCGTACTGTCATACTGATGCAGGATAGCAACTGGATTAATGGCATTTTTTTGAAACGACATGAATAGCATGATATATGAGGAAAGGGTGCTGGATAAGCCCATACGGAAAATAAAGAAAGACGCGGCAAACGAAATGGCTGAAATCTTCGATGGCCCATTGCGGCAGCTAGACATTGTGGTGGCTATCCAGTATTATGGTGTCGCCGAGCTACTGGACCACATCGGCGTATCGGAAATAAAACGCTACCTGGCGAGTCGATAAGGTAATAACGGTCAAATCAGCTCTTTATTCCTCGCATAAGCCAACAGTTCGGTAATGGAGTTGACCCCGGCTTTCGTCATCATTTTGCGGCGATGGGCCACCACGGTGTGCTTGCTGAGATGGGTTTTATTGGCGGTGTCGATAACCGATAGGCCTTGCGCGAAATACCGGAGCATTTCGAGTTCACGCGCGGTGAAGGGAACTTCGTCCACACGCGGATCGGAGTGGGCAATCTCCCGGGTCACCGGACACATATAGCGTTCGCCTTGCGAAATAGTGCTTAGGCATTCAACAACGATATCGACCCCGCAGGATTTGCTGATAAACCCATGGGGGTTGTACGTGAGGATGTGTGCGATTAGCGATGGGGTAGTGATGCTGCTGACGACAACGATATGCGTTTTTTTATTAATTCTACGAGTCTCATTGATGAGTGTAAGCGCATTGTTTTGCGGTAGGTAATAATCGAGGAATAAATAGACCGGCGTGTCGAAATGCTTAACCATAAACTGCCGATAGGCATGCTCATCGTCTGCAAAAAGATGCACCGACTTGAAGAGCTGGAGCTTCTCCAGAACCGCAGCAAAAGTTTCTGCAAATAGCCGATGGTCGTCATAGACGATCGCGATGGGGTTACCTAACGAGTGCATAAATCAAATCTAACAAAAAACTATGATGGAACCTGGGGTGTCAACGGAAAAGAAGCCGTGATTTGGGTGCCATCGGGACCCGAATCGACGGCCAGATGACCTCCGTATTGCTGTACCCTATCTTCCATCGAACGAATACCGATTCCACCGTCTGATGTCGGTTTCATCCCTTTGCCATCGTCAGAAACCAAAAGAACCATGAGGGAATCTTCCCGGTATACCAATACGGAAACGTGTTGCGCTTTCGCATGTTTTATGATGTTGGTCACGGCCTCTTGTACAATCCGGAGTAATTCAATTCGGATGTCTTGCGGAGCGAGGGAGAAGGTATGGTCGTCGATATGAATTTCTTTCGTGTACCGCTTATCGCCGAGGGCACTGTCAAGTAGCCGTTGTATGCGCATCTTGAAATCCGCTTCTTCCGACCCGATAGCCGTGTCATACCACTGGTGGCTTTTACCGCGGGCAATGGCGTAGGCGTGCGCAACTTGCGCACCGATATCGGCAAGCCGCTGCGTGATGTCAGGCGGGCTCTCGGCAGCCACTAATTCGAGTTGAAGTTTCGTGCTCGCCAAGGTGGCCGATAGCCCATCGTGCAGGTCGCGCGCCAAACGTTTCTTTTCGTCAAGTACCGCTTGCGCCTTGATTTCCTCCATGGCAGCTATTTGTATATTGGCAGCATTGTTGAGTTTCTGTATTTGCGCCTGGGTCCGTTTCGCCCGACGGCGTATGGTCAAGTAAACAATGGCCATGGCCGCAAGGGCAAAAGCCGATACGGCGATCAGCCATAGGGTACGCCGGCGCTTCTGTTGTTCGGCGGTTTGCAATGCCTGTCGGTTAAACTCCGCCTCCGTGTGCGCGTATAGCAATTCATCGATGTCATTCACCAGGATCGACTGGATGGAGTCAATGTCGTTCGTTGCCGCCTTCGCCCGTTCAAACGCCTGTTGATAGTTGCCCTGGTTGGCCAATAGGTCCGCTTCAAACCGGTTCAGCGTAAAATCATGGTCCGTGAATACGCCCGGCGTCGCTTTCAGCTTGGCGATGTAGAATGCGGCACTATCGTTTTGTTTGTAAGTGAGGAAATAATCGATCAGCTTCGTCTCCAATACCGGAGCCAATTGCTGAATCATCCCAGCCTGCTTGTCTTTATTATCGACATATAATGCATCCCGTATCGCATTCAGGGCCTCCCACGATTTTTGTTTGTTGCGTTCTGCCGTGAAATATTTGTGGTAATAGAGGTTTTTCATGTAAAAGTTAATGATGAAACCCGTGTAGGATTCCGGCTTCATCTCTTTGTCCAGTTCGCTATAAATGGCTTCGGCTAGGGTGATGGTTTGGTTGAGTTGTATGGTGTCGCCCAGCTTGGCGTAGGCGATGGCTGTCGGATTCAACACATTGATAAAGCTGGCTGCGATGTTGCGTTGCATGGCTTTTTTACGTAGAAGCTCGGGGAACTGCGCAATATAATCGCGTTCTTGTTCATAAGTGGCGATAACCTTTTCATAGTTACGCTTGTCCACATACATATTGCATTTATGTCCGGCTACCAGCAGTGGTTTTTCACCGTGTGCGGCCATGATCTCCTGTTCGGCTTTTTCCAGGAAGTAAATACCCTCGCCTTCCCGGTTTGCATAGTTTGCATTGTTGCTCAAGTTGATGTAGTAATTGATGCGGCTGGCACTCAGTGAGTCAGCGCTCCATGCAAGTTCGCGGAAGGTGGATAACCGTTGGATAAGCGTATCGCGATGGAAGCGTACACCCGTGGCAAACTGGACGTTCATCCAATCGTTTACGGCATTGACGTACTGGCGGGTCTCCAGTTCGCCCCGTTTCCATTGCGCGTCCAGTTGCTGGATGGTCGGGGATTCGTCGGCGCTTGGCGCAGCGGCGGTTGCGATCGAGATCAGTGCAAAGGTGGCGAGACACCATCGTAATTTTCTTTGCATACACTTTGTTATAACAGACAACGTAAGGGGTTGCGGGCGTAAAACTAAACATTCTCATTTGTTTTCCTACTGATGGATAGCACTACCGATAATATAGCAAATAAATGCTATTTGTTATTTTTATATAGCATGTTCATGCTATTGTTGTTCAATGCATCAACGAACCCGAGCTAAAGCTTTTATTTTTGTATCCGTTTGATTTAGCTATTGATTTAATTAATTTACGTTGAGTTGATTTTCGATGGCTTTTTAACGAGAAATTACAAGTTCATATTGAAAGAATTTTACGACTACCAAAAAACACCGTGCTATCATCTGCCATTATTTTAAGGGTTTAATTCGATGTTTTCTGACGGCAATTGACGAATCGATTTAATCGATGCCTAATGGTAGGATGTGGTGTGATGGGTTCAAAGACAGATCGTTTTTAAGCGGGTCCTCAACGCGCGTGTTGAAGGGGTATCCAGCGTAGGTCGCTTATTATTTCAATATAGAATCAAGGGTTTAATTGATGAGACTGTCATGGTTTTCGAATCACGCAGCAGCATAATTGAACCCTAATAGCTTCATCACCGATAAAGAAAAATTTAGATAGATGAGGCCTGCATGAATTTACATAAACATAAGGAATGAATAATTCATGCAAGCTTCATTGCCGTTAAAAAAACAATTATACGAATGAAAAACTACTACCGTTCCATTCTTTTTTTATTGGCCTTTGTAGGCGTGTATGGCCTGGCGGGGCCTAATGCCGTTGCGCAGACGGGTTTTACGATTACCGAGAACCTGCGGACCAGCTCTACGGCGCAATTGACGCTGGGCGAAAGCGCATACCTCACGGCGGGTGTCCATGACGCCGAAGGCGAGGGTTGGCTGCGCCTGACCCAGGCGACGACCAACCAAGCGGGATACGCCATCGTCAATCAGCCCTTTCCTTCGGGTTTGGGCGTACTACTTGATTTGGAGTTTGTTATCTGGGGCGGCAATGGCGCGGATGGGTTTTCTTTCTTTCTGTTTGACGCAAATTATGACCCGAACTTGCCAACTGGCGACCCATATCGGTTTCAAATCGGTGGCTTCGGAGGCTCACTGGGTTATGCAAATAGGGACGCTGTACCGGGCGTAACGGGGGGGTATATCGGTATCGGCGTTGATGAATATGGTAATTACGCGAACACCACCGAGAGTAAAAATGGAGGGGCTGTTAACGGGAGTAACCTTCGTCCGAATGCAATCGGAATAAGGGGGCCGGCAAATCCGGCAACAGGATTACCCTATCGCTGGCTCGGCGGGAATACAAACTTATCGGGGGTATCCGGGATACCCAGTGGTTTTACGTTGGATTATAAACCGTCGACAGGTGGAACCAGGCCTACTGCAACGCAACATTATCGCAGAATACAGCTGCAAATCGTACCCGTAGGTGGGCAATATGAAGTGTCCGCCCGGATGAAAATTGCTGAGGATGGTGATTTTATGCAGGTGTTAGCGCCGTTTTTAATCAATGATGTCCCGCCCGCAATGTTAAAAATGGGGTTTGCGGCGTCTACTGGAGGATCACACCACATCCACGAAGTCCGAAACTTAATCATCACCACACCGGGTGGGGTGCGTGTACAAAAGTCGGTAGACAAACCCGTGGCGCGTATCGGCGATGAACTGACCTACACGGTAGACCTATATAATCAGGTAAATTCGCCGGCACCAAATCTGGAATTCGAAGATATTATCCCGGCCGACTTCAACGTCACGAATGTTTCTTTCGACAATAAAGGCAATACCGGAAATACCGCAACGGGATGGAGCACAAGTGGTGATTTGGATAACGTTACCGTTAACCTCACGGCCTATGGAGAAGCATCGTTTATCATTACCGGTGTCGTTACGGGTATGCCAGTCGGTGGCGAATTGGTCAATACCGCGAATTTTAACATAACGGACGACACTGGCCTCTCGGACCCCGACGAAACAAATAATACGGCAACTGCTACGACTGCCATCATAACCCCTTCGTTTTCGTTAGAAAAAACATTAACCAGTGTAAACGGTAATACGGGGACCACGAGTTATTCGGCTGTCGGCGACGTACTATCCTATACGATTACCGTAACGAATACGGGAAATTCGCCACTGTACAACCTTGCGGTGAGTGACCCGAAGACCGGCTTGTCAGAAACCATCCCGGAGCTTGCACCGGCGGCTGTACAGCCGTTTACGACCACGTATACAATCACCCAGGCCGATCTGAATGCCGGCTCGTTCGTGAATACGGCAACCGCCACCGGCGACGACCCATTCGGAGACCCCGTGGATCCCGACGATCCTGATGACGGGGAAGTGGTCACACCTGGTACCCAGAATCCATCACTCAAGTTGGTAAAGGCCGCCAATTTCACGGGACCTTTAGGTTTGAACGATGTGATTACGTATACCTTCAGCCTCAGCAACGAAGGGAACGTGACCATAACCAACATCGCGGTCACCGACCCGCGGTTGGGTGGCCCTATTGCAAACACCAGCACAGCTGCTGGCTCGTCGTGGCCATCCGCCGTCGGTACGCTTGCCCCCGGCGAGTCGGTTATCCTTATGGGCACCTACTCGGTTACAGCGGCAGATATATCCAATGGTTTGATAGAAAACACGGCCACGGTAAACGGTGATGGCCCGACCAACCCCTTACCACCGCAGCCGAGTAATGAGGTCATCGTGAGCGTGGTCGACAACTGTGACCCTGCTTCCGGCAATGTAGATACGGATGGCGATGGTATTGCAGACATATGTGACTTGGATGATGACAACGACGGTATTTTGGATACGGACGAATGCCCGTTTGTACCAAGCCCCATTATCGTAGCCAATACAGACCAAGGCGAATTGGTGGAATATAATACCGTAACCAACAACCTAACGGTCCTGTGTTCAGGGGTTACCGTCGCGGGAGGTATCGTAGGCGATATCGCGATGGATAGTGATGGTAATATTTGGGGAATCACATCGACGAATAAGTTGATAAGGATTGACCCGAGTAGTTGTGCGGTTACGGAAGTTGTTCCAGACCTAGGGTTTTCCGGCAACGGACTGTCATTTATGCCCGATGGTAATTTGTTGGCCGGAGGTGCCGGGAATGCCACCGTGAGGAAAATAGATGTTGTGGGAGGTACCTACGCCGTTTCCACCTGGGCCGATTTTGGTACAGGGTTTTCAAATGGTGACTTTATATTCATAGGCAACAACGCGTACGTTTTGTGGTTTGACTCGGCTATTGACCCCACAAACCCCATTATAATGGAAGTAGCGATAGATGCCGATTTTGATTACGTCTCGCATACTGTTTTAGGTACCTTACCCCGGTATACGTGGGGCTTGGCTAAAGCCAATGGAGACC
>NZ_JBMQOC010000099.1:0-15813 GCF_053550995.1 Parapedobacter sp. | reverse complement strand
TCGCCCACTGCAATTTCCAGTTGCGCGGGGCTGAGGCCGATGCCGACGAGGCACTCGTAAACCGGCTCGCACGGCAGTTGGATGTGCCCTTCTATACCACGGCGTTCGATACGGAGGGGCATGCGCGGTCCCATGGCATTTCCATCCAGATGGCGGCGCGCGACCTGCGCTACGATTGGCTGGAAACCATCCGTGCTTCGCAGGGTTACGACTGTATCGCGGTGGCGCAGCACCAGAACGACCACCTCGAAACGTTGCTACTCAACCTCGTGCGTGGCACGGGCCTCAGCGGCCTCCGGGGCATCCAGTCCAAGCGTGGCCATATCATCCGTCCGCTGCTGTTCCTTACGGCGGCGGAAGTGGCAGCCGAAGTGGCACGGCGCGGCTTGGACTACCGCGATGATGCGTCCAACTTTTCCACCAAATACGCCCGCAATAAAATACGGCTGGAGGTTATCCCCAAGCTGAAGGAACTGAACCCGGCATTGGAGCGGACAATAGCCGCGAATATGACCCATTTTTCGGACGCCCAAATGGTTGTGCAGCGGTATGTGGCGGAGCTGCGCGGCCGGCTATTCCTACGGCAACAAGTAGGGGAGGGGGAGGAGTGGCACATACCCATCGCCGAACTCGCAGTCCTCGACCCGCAACTTTTCCTGTTGTATGAGTTGTTTAAGCCCTACGGTTTTACCGAGGCGGTGCTAGGTGATTTGGCCGCCGCATTACCGGGTATGCCCGGCAAGCGATTTTCCTCGCCGTCGCATATGCTCTACCTCGACCGTGCGGTGGTGGTGATGAGGCGGAGCGAGGCGCCCACGGACGAAATGGCGACCATCCATGAAGATGCGGACACCATCTGCTGGAATGGATGCTGTTTCGAACCGGGCTGGTCTACGGATACGGTGGTCCGCGCCGGCGCGCACATGGCTCAGTTCGATGCCGATCGCCTCGTTTTCCCATTGCAGATCCGTTCGTGGCATACGGGCGACGCCTTCCACCCGTTGGGGATGAAGGGAAGCAAGAAGCTGAGCGACTTCTTCGTGTCGCTGAAAATCCCCGTCTACCGGAAACACCGGGTGCCGGTGGTGGTCAACGGCAACGGCGATATCCTTTGGGTGGTGCCCTACCGGATGGACAATCGCTATAAAATTACGGCCAAAACGAAAAAAGTGTTTACATTAGCACGTCTTTAATGCCATGGAGGAAAAACCGATTTACGTGGAAAACCAGTACCTGGGGCGTGATCGCGGCTGGCTCAGCGTGCGGCTGGTGCTGGCGCTGTTCTGTTTCACGGCCTATTATATCAATATCGAGCGCGAGAGCGAAAGCCAACTGTTCCTCGTGGTGGGTATCGCCATCTTGTTCGTTTCGATCGTGATGATGTATATGCTGCAATACCGCATCACCGTGGAAGGTGGCTGCGTAAAGTTGAGCGGATTGTGGACCACGCGGCTGGTGAAGATCGATCTCAACAGCATCGTGCAGGTGGAGCGTAAGCCCTACAGCAAGTTTTTCATCAATAACCCCGTCTACAACCTACACCAAAAGGGGCGCATCAAATTCTACGCGGGAGGTAAGGACGCGGTATGGCTCACCGACCGCGACGGCCTGCTGTATATCATCGGTACGCAACGGCAGGTGGAGCTGGAACAGGCGATCCTCAAGGCGAAAGGATAATCCCCGCCGTCTTGAATTTGTGGTATGCTACCTTATTCGGACGAAATGTAAAATAGGGCCGTCGTGATAAGATTGGTTTATGGTCATCGCATCGGTTGAGATCTCACTCCCCATAACTAACCCATTTATTCGTAACATAAATTCTTCATTAGAGGCTTCTAAAGGCTCAAAAAGAAGTTCGTATTTATACTTCCCCGATGCTAGCGATATCAAATTCTCGGTATCGCTACTTATGCTCAATGTACCGTCTGTTTGAAAATCATAAATGATATTGTCACAGGAAAAGTCGATGATTTTTTGTTCATGGAAAGCAGTTTGCCCCTTTACCATTTTCCATTTTCCGACTATATCATTGTCTTGGCCAATTTTTGCGACTACCTTACAACGTTGGTTGGCATTGAGGCGGTTACTTTTTTGGCACCCCCACGAATAGGTTAGCAACAGAATCATTAACGTCGGAAAAAAGTTGCTCTTATTGAAAGTCAGTGTCTTCATAACGAGGATTTGATATATGTTAAGTGATTTCCCGAGATATTACTTGGCACATGTAAAAAAAGCAGGAAAACGGGTGGAGATATTTTCATCGGTAATAACTAATCGTGGTACTTAATCTGTCTGACATAAACATTCTATTTCTTTGAATGGCGAGAAAATATGCTTTTGTCTCTAATTCGTCAGACGAATTGACGAGTTGTAAAATCAATTCGTTTTTGCCGTGTTCCGTTCCGGTTAGTTGAGAAGATGTTGCAATATTGAAATTATAGTGGTCAACTTCCGCTCCATTTTCAATAAGTACCGCGGATTTGTCACTTTTGAAGATGAACAATTTCGTCTTATTCTCTGAATGTGGGGTCAGTACTGTAGGATTTTCTTGTCCCCGGGCTTGCGACTCTGTCTTCTCCCACTTCCATTCTCCTACAATAAATTTATACGCTTCATCAATGCTTTTCGCTTCAAGGGGCATTTTTTGTTTTTGGCAGGAAATCAAGAAAAAGCAAGCGAATAATAGAGCAGATGAAGTAATCATGATTTTTTTCATTATTTCAGGTTTATAATCAAAATACGCCCATCTCGTGATAGGAACAATATTTTCTGGTTTGATATCGCAAGACCCTTGAAATTATAGCTTTCGCCGCCGTCATCTTGAAATACGATGGTTTTAGTCTTTAAATCTAATGGGCTTCGATAGATGCGCGATGCACCCGTGCTATAGTAAATGTCCGGCCCTTGGCGTACGGAAACAAAATATGAGCCTTCGGACGATACTTCGCCAGCCAATTGCCAGTTCCGCCCTCCGTCGATAGTGCGGTAAAGATTACCACCATAGGCAAACACATAACCATTTTGTTCATCCATGAATTTAAGGTCCGTGGGCCCGCTGGGTATATCCGCTAGGCGAAACCAAGTTTCGCCCCCATCGATGGTCTTTATAAGCGTTCCAACACGATACGGTGGGCAATCGGTGCGACAATAGACCATATCCATTCCGTAAGCATATCCAATCGTTTTATTCGTAAACATCTTCACACCGATATTTCCTCCCGGTTTTTCAGGTTGGTAGACCGATACCCACGTTTTACCCAGGTCATTGCTGCTGATAATCCCACCGGACAACGTGACAAAAATTCGGTCATTGTGGTAAAGCACATCGGTGTAAGGCAAGGTCTGATCGGCGCTGAGCAGGCTATTCCAAGTGCTTCCTCCGTCGGTACTTATGCAGACCCCACAGTGGCCTTGCGTATTGAAGGTGGCAAAAACAGTATCCTTGGTATGGGCATACACACTTCTTAAGTTGATCGCTACCGAACCATCTATTGAAACAGGAACGCCAAGCCAATTAATGCCCCCATCCGTGGTTTTCAGTATAAGTGAACTACCATATTTGGGTGAATACGCGGTGCTGATGAAGCCGGAATGCTCGTCTGCAAAGCTTATGGCAGTTGGTTTGGTGTCTAATAGAAGATCGACTTTCTTTATTGATAAAGGAATGGTGTCTTGTTCTTTTTGACATGCCAATGCCAAAAAAACCACCATGATATGGATTGCCTTCGTCATGCTGCTGTGCATAAGCTCAGATCGTCATCATTAACTTCTCTGATTGAAATTACAATTCCCTTTCCAAGTGGATGGTATGCTTGGTTCAGCCCATAGGCGTAATATCTCAAGTGCTCTTTATCGTGTTCATCAACGTCTACCAACGGTTTTCCGCAATCGGTTTCCAATGCGACGGCGTAGGCATGAAAGGTAAGCGGTTCAGGTTTGAATAGCATATACTCGCTTGCGCTGTATGTTAGCATCAAACCGAACGTTCGTTGTTGTAATATTCTTTTCATAACTTACACCTATAAAGGTTTAAATAACAAGAAATTATCTGATTCAAAATACAGTAACAATCCTTTTCGATTGATACTAAACCTATCCGTTTGATTTATAGCATCTATATATAACTCTCCGTCCGGGCCTTCTCCTGCATAGGTAGATGAGCCAAGCACAATACTTGTGAATTTCTGTCCATCATCTTTATCAATTATATAGCTTCCACTTACCGTATTAATAGACGCTTTTCCTTGTAACCCACCGTCTAGCGTAAAAACCAATGTGTAAAGCCTAGTCTCATTATTTGAATGATAATCGCCTTGTTCATAATCCGGATGTTTGACTTTTCTAATCGAGCCTGCTTCCGTATTGGCAAAACCGATTAATATCCATTCTGTGCCGACCAACGGATGAAGAGCATAATCGGGATTTTCTGGAATTTCACTTAAGGGTACAGTATTCGAATCCTTATGGAGTCCATTCTTCTGGCAGCCGCCAAGCAATGGCAAGCAAAAAACGAAGCCGACGAAAAAAGGATGTAAAAAAGTACTACTAATTAAGTTTTTCATAACTCACTTTTTAAGTTGAAAATGACGGCTAAAAACCACAGGTACCGGCTCGTAATGGTTAGTATCAGCTAATTTGGCTTCTTGAATTCAATTATATCCAACAATCCGTTGGTTTTATTGGGTGAACGTGATTCATTGCCGGAACGCTACACGCCGACATGCCCAGCTTATCCGTACCGACGGCAGCAGGCAGAACGATGTGCGCCCCCCTTACGCCATACGCTGCGTTTCGGCCTGTACGATGGAGGGTGGGGGACTGCCTCAATGCCGGATGACCACCTGCCGCTTTTCGACTTCCCCGTCTTTGTGGATATGCACGAAATACGTGCCCTCGGGCAAGCCTGTGGTATTGAATTGGACCGCGGTACCGTCCTTGCTTTCGCCCTTCCGGTGTTCCGTACCCGCATGGTCGTAGAGGATGGCGGTGAATGCTGCCGGCCGGGCCTTCCGCTGTGCCTGCCCGGCACCATCGTCTCCCACCGATACGGTAAGCGTTTCGTTTGCCGGGTTGGGGTAAACGCGGAATAGGAAGCACATCCGTTCGAATGGCAGCTCGCCCACCGATACGGTTTCACCGCAGTCGAGCATCGCTTCCACCTGCAGCGTGTTCATGTCGCATTGCAGTGCCCAAGCGCCGCCGTCGATGTTGCTGTTGTATTCCTGCGAGGGTCCCGCGAGCACCAGGTTGCCATTCAGGTACCAATGGTACTCCACCACGGCGGCCTCGCCGGCGAAGTCCTGTATGTATGCCGTCAGCGGATCGCCGGGGAGCATGGGGAAGCTGTTGTATGAGCCGATGGTGCCGTCACCGGCGCCATACGGCGAATAATACTCGCCGAGGTTGACCGTCGATGCGCATGCCCCGGTTATGGTCACGCTGATGTTGCCGCCTTCAACACCGTCCACCTGGATGGTGTTGCTGCTGGTCACGAGCGTTTGGCCCCCACCGTTGATCGACAGGTCGCCCGTCACGGTCCAGCTGTAGGTTCCCGCCCCGGCATCCACCGATACCGTGGCGCTCCCGCAGGTGGAGCTCGGGGTGGGACTGATTTCTAGGGAAATACCGGAAAGCGGTTTGGTTACTTCGAAACTCCCGCAGCTTGAAGTGATCGTAGCGGTGAGTACCCCGTTGCCACTCGCCGTTGGCTGAACGGTAACCGGGTTGGCCGTGGATGACCCGACGATGGTATAGGTACCGGAAACGCTCCAAGATACCGTGGCGCCCGTGGGTAGGCCAGTGGCGGTAAAGGTTTCCGAGGCGCAGAGGGTGGAGGGACCGGCGAGTGTTGTCGCCGCTTTGCCATCGACTGTATTTGGTGCTGTACCGCCACCGGGACTCAACCAGTGGTCCAGCCGCCTTCTGTTATCCGTAGCCCCATCTCCGGTCCACGACACGCTGAATTTGCCGTACCAATCGGGTAGATCTTTATCACTACAACTCGCGTATCCACCATGTAATTGCCCAATAACCCTCTTGTTGCTATTGATAAGAGAGGAGCCAGAGGAACCACCTTCGGTTACGCTATGATTGGTTACTGTTGCCGTCCATTGTACTTTCCAATAGGCGCCGTTTGGATTAATCGTATTACTAAGGTAATTTGTAGAAATAGGGCTACCTACGTATGTCGAAATCTTTTTTATATCCCCACTAGGATGATGAATTCCAACCCCTCCTGTTCCTGCAGTTCCTGACCGATCCCATCCAAGATAATACGGTGTGACACCATTCCTATCCTTTGGGTCTTCCGTTAGTTCCAGAAGTGCAAAATCACTGTTACCATTATTTGCAATCACTGTGGCGCCACTGGTGGAAAGGTGAGGCGGCTCAGTACTTGGATTCGAGCATGTGGGGCTTTCATAATGCCAATAGAATGACCAATGGCTTAAGTTGGGTGCTGTTATAGCGTCATGTTTTGTGCTGTTTGCCCACCCGCCTAGGCAATGGTCAGCTGTAAGAAGTAGGGGTTGGTCATCTTTACATGTGGTAGTTATGAGAGAACCGGTACAATACCTATTCCCGTTTACCAATATCAATGCCACCGCATTCTTTTCCTGCTGCCAACTTGACCCTTCCGGACAATTTACATTCACTTGGCAGCCGCCAGACGACCCCAGGCTCCTTGTTGCAAATTCAGGTAAATTGATATAACGGTAACCATGAACAACCCCCGCGATCTGAATTACTCCTAACTCGTCAACGCCTTTCGGCACATAATATTCCAATGTGATGGTCTCACTATATAGCAGACCCGTGGCAAAACCTTCAAGGCCTGTGATTGTCCCCTTGTTATTCCGTGCTGTAAAGGCTCCGATGGTGCGTTTTCCATCACTTGTATAAACAAACAGCTTGGTTTTTTCGGGCAACCAAAACTGATTATAAAGTAGGTTTATAGATAAAGCGCCCGGGCAATGAATGCTCAACCGCCAGATACGGTCTCCATTTTCAAGGTCCGTCCAAGTTCCCGAATTTCTAAGGTTGTAAGAAACACTATGCCGAAACCCGAATCTTGGGGGTATGCCTTGTTGTTCATCTCTTTCATCTTCTTTTTGTATACGGACCATATCCAAGATGGGGAGTGTTTTATCTCTACCGGTTGTCGTTCCAAAATGAGACCGATTGCAGGATGGGTAAAACTGATTGGCGCCTCATCGGTAGCGATTTGGGCAAAACCAGAAAATATGTTAAAACTGATAAAAATAATGATGGATGTTCTTTTCATAGCGGTAGTGATCTCACTTTAGGTTAATGAATCTAGTTTAAGCCGGTACATAAAATATTGATGTTTAGGTTAAAAGTTCTCAATCGGAGAATAAAGTAAATAAATAGTACTTTCATTATGTAGCTTTAAGCCTATCTCTGTTATTTCATATTTTATTGTCGACCTCAATAGAGACATATATTGCTTGCCGTATGGGGTCTCATTAATTTTTGTACCTCCTAGTTTCTCTACTTTCATAATACTATCCGAAACATCAAATGAGAACACGCCCATGATAGTATTTGTGGAAGAAATACCAGCAAAATCACCATTACTCTCAAATGCGAGCGTATAGTTGTCTGCTGCTGACGACTGTACCGATTTAACGTTATTTGTTGTCTGGTCCACGAAACCGACCAGTTTCCATTTTGTTCCGACCAACGGAAGTGTAGCATAATTTGGGTTAGTCGGCACTTCAGTTAGAGGTATGTTTTTCGGCTTTTCCCCAATTTCACTCTTCTGGCAGCCGCCAAGCAATGACAAGCAACAAACGAGACCGACAAAAAAAGGATGGAAAAAAGTACTACTAATTAAGTTTTTCATGACTCACTTTTTTAAGTTAAAAATGACGGCTAAAAACGATAGGTATCGGCTCGTAATTGTTAGTATCAGCTAAATTAGCCTTTTGAATTTAATTATCCAACGATTCGTTGGTTTTATTGGGTGGACGTGTTTCGTTTCCGGAACGCTACACCCCCACCAACATTTGGAAATCGGTTCCAAGACAACTACCTTTACCGCGTAACCATCACAGCTGCTAACCATGCGATCGCGCCTCGTTTTATTTGCCGGTTCCATGCTCTGCTCGGTGCTGATCCATGCCCAACCCATCCGTACCGATGGCAGCAGGCACAGCGACGTGCGTATTGCCGTGCCTTTCCTGCTTATCGCGCCGGACGCTAGGGCTGCCGGGATGGGCGATGCGGGCGTGGCCACGTTGCCCGGCACCCATGCCATGCATTGGAACGCCGCCAAATATGCGTTCGCGTCCCACCAAGCGGGGGTCGGACTTTCCTTTACCCCCTGGCTCAAACAGCTGGCCGACGACATCAGTCTGTCGCATCTCTCCGGCTATGCCAAACTGGATGCGCGGCAAGCCGTGGCAGCCTCCTTCAGGTATTTCTCCCTCGGTGAGGTTCGCTTCGCCGATGCACAGGGGAACGAATACCTCCAATACCGCGCGTTCGAGGCCGCCATGGATGCCGCCTACATCCTGAAATTATCGGATCAATCGGCCCTGGCCACCACGTTCCGCTACATCCATTCGGGCATCGGTGCGGGCGACTACCTCACGGGCGAGGCGTTGCCCGGCCGGGCCATCGCCTTCGATATCGGTTGGTATAGCCGGAGGCCCATCGTGCTGCATACCGTGGATGCCGACCTGGCCTTCGGCGTGCAGCTATCCAACATCGGTACGCGGATGCAATACGGTACCAGCGAGCATTTCCTGCCCATGAACCTGCGTGTGGGGTCGGCCTATACACGGTATTCGGGTGCTGGCCGCCTTGCTTTCATGCTCGACCTCAACAAGTTGCTGGTACCCACCGAGCCGGAGCGCGACGCTGATGGCGATATCATCCGGGGGAAGGAGCCCAGCAGCTCGGTCTTTGGCGCCATGATGGGTTCGTTTGTCGATGCGCCGGGCGGGTTGGGAGAAGAACTCAGCGAGGTGCGGATATCGGCGGGCATCGAATGGGCACCCAGCGGGCGGTTCGCCCTGCGTGGCGGCTATTACCACACCAGCGCCGGGAAAGATAACCTGCGGTATTTCACTGCCGGGCTGGGGTTGGCTTTCGACGGGCTTGGGGTAGACCTCGCCTACCTGATCTCCGCCCAACAGCGCAACCCGTTGCGCAATACGCTGCGCTTCGGTCTGCATTATGGATGGTAAAGGGTGTGCCCGTAGCGAACGGATATATGCAAAAGTATTCGTGGCATGGGGGTTTAAACGCTTAAAATCTTCATTCAATACGTCGATTTGAGATTCTATCTGGGACATACTGATATTAAGCCCCGTCTCTCCGGCCATGCCAAATTGGATGCGCGGGACTGTATAATGGATGGTAAGGAAAAGGAGGCGAAAGCTGCGTCGTAAATCAATGGTGACAAACTTGCATGTAAAACCATTTTTGCCTAAGTTTGTATCAATATGGGATTATTGAAATTTTTAGTCATCGCAATAGCCGTCCTGTGGTTGGTACGTTTGGTAGCACGGCTCCTTTTCCCATGGGCGATGCGCAAGATGGCAGAAAAGGTGATGGGCAACGCCCAACAACAATACCAGCAGAGAAATACCACGTTCAGTGGGGCCAGCCCCCATCAACGGCGCCAGCCGGATGGCAAGGTGCGCATTGACTATATGCCGCCGCAAGACAAGCCGAAGAACGGCGCTAAAAATGCCGGTGAATTTGTAGACTTCGAAGAGATCAAATCGACCACTGAGTAACGACAGCGGAGCCCGCTGCGTAAATCTGAAATCGAAGGTTTAAAATAATCTAAAACTGTGTGGCTGAAACAACTCACTGTCCTTAATTTCAAGAATTATGCCGAGGCCACCCTGCACTTTGCGCCGGAGGTGAATGCATTTACAGGGCCCAACGGCGCAGGCAAGACCAACCTGTTGGATGCCATCCATTACCTATCCCTGTGCAAAAGCTTCTTCAACCCGATCGACTCGCAGCAGATACGCCGTGGCGGCGACTGGTTTATGGTGCAGGGCGAATTCGATAAAGAGGGCCAACCGGATACCGTGGCGTGCAGCCTGAAACGCAACCAAAAGAAACAATTCAAGAAGAATAAAAAGACATATGACCGGCTGGCCGACCATATCGGCCTATTCCCATTGGTGATGGTTTCGCCGAGCGACTCGGCCATCGTTACCGACGGCAGCGAGGAACGTCGCCGGTTCGTAGACAGCGTCATCTCGCAGACCGACCTGGCTTACCTCGATGGGCTCATCGCTTACAATAAGTGCCTCGTTCAACGCAATAGCCTGTTGAAACAGGCAGCCAAAGGGGGTGTGTTGGACCGCAGCCTGCTCGAGGTACTCGATATGCAGCTGGTGGAACTTGGCGTGCCTATTTTTGAGAAGCGACAAGCCTTCATGGCCGAATTTATCCCCGAGTTCGACGACCATTACCGGTTCCTTACCGATACGGCCGAAACGGTGTCGTTGGTATACGAGTCGCAGCTGATGCAGGGCTCGTTCGCCACGATGCTGGCGCAGCATTTGGAGCGCGACCGCCTGCTGGAGCGGACCACCGTGGGCATCCATAAAGACGACCTGCTCTTTGCCATCCATGGCGATATGCCCCTTAAGAAATTCGGTTCGCAAGGGCAACAGAAGTCCTTCCTGATTGCGTTGAAGCTGGCACAGTATAGTTTCCTGCACCGTCGGAAAGGGTTCAAGCCGCTGCTGCTGCTGGATGATATCTTCGATAAGCTGGACGACCAACGTACGCGGAAGCTGATGCGGATGGTATCGGATGACGATTTTGGACAGATATTCTTAACCGATACGGATTCCGTGCGGATAAAACGTATCTTTGAAGAAATAAACCGTGGCGTTCGGGTTTTTGGCATCGATGACGGTGCGGCACAACAATTGGGATAGCATGAGCAGGGGTGAAGACATGACCATCAAGGAAGCCATCGAGCGCATGCTCGATGTGTACCGGTTGCGGCGCAAGTTCGACGAAACCGCTTTGGTGTCGGCTTGGCCGGAATTGATGGGCAAGGCCATCGCCAGCCGTACGAAACAGCTGTATGTGCGCGACAAGAAACTGTTTGTAAAGGTCGAGTCGTCGGTGATCAAAAGCGAGCTGGTGCTGATGCGGTCCCAGATTATCGGCCGTCTGAATGAGCACGTTGGCCAGGTGGTGATCGAAGACCTGGTTTTACTCTGAAGGCGGTACCGAGAGGATAAAGCCAACGCCGTAGCTATTCTCGATACGTACCCCCGAACCCGATTGCCGCAACAGTTTGCGGAGCCGCGATATGAACACATCAAGGCTGCGCCCCATGAAATAGTCGTTTTCTCCCCAAAACCGGATCAACAGGTCTTCGCGTTTTACGATGGTGTTGCGATGGGTATACAGGTATTCCAACAACTCCGCTTCGCGTAGCGTCACCGTGGTTTTCACACGGCCGTCCACGGAGAGGCTCAGTGTTTCCTTATGGAGGGTGATGTTGCCGATCTGGATGGTCCCGGCGGTGGGTTCCGCTTCTGCCACTACATTTTTGCGCCGCACGATGTTGCGGATACGCAATACCAGCTCATCGATGTCAAAGGGTTTGGTAATGTAGTCCATGGCCCCCATATCCAGCCCCAACAGGCGGTCTTTTTTTTCCTTGCGGGCAGTGAGGAACAGGAAGTAGGCATTCTTGTCGTGCGCCACGATCTTCTGTGCCAGGTCGAAGCCGTTGAAGTCAGGGAGCTGGATATCGATGATGACCAGGCTATATAGGTTCTCCCCCCGCATGTATTCCTGGTAGGCGGTTTTGCCATCCACACACCAAGTGACTTCGAAATTCATTGCCTCTAGGTATTGTTTGGTCACATTGCCCAAATCTATCTCATCTTCTACGTATAATAATTTCGGGTTCATAGCTGCGTTAACTTTTGTGGGGGATATGGATGGTGAACTGGCTGCCTACCTGCTCCCTGCTTTCCACGGAAAGTCTCCATCCGTGGCTTTTGATGCATTGGTACGTGTAATAGAGCCCTAGCCCCAGCCCCGAAATATGCTGGGCACCTTGCTTCTGGAAACGGTAGAACTTTTCGAACACATGCTCTATTTCCCTGCCCGGAATGCCCATGCCGTTGTCTGATACCTTTAATTTAATGGTGTTTTCGGAAAGCGCTGTATGGACGGCGACCTGCTTATATTCGCTATGGTTGTATTTGATGGCATTGTCGAATAGATTCAGGAGCATCGTCATGAAAAAAAACTTGTTGAGTTCCACCTGGAGGGGTTGCGCCACGGTATGTAAGGTCACCGCAGCGTTCTGGACGGATAGCTTCACGTTGTAGTCGTTGATGATTTCATTCAGCAGCTGGTGGAGTTCGTAGGGTTCTTTCTGTAATGTCGAGTCGTCCATCGTGGTGATGTCCATCACTTGGTCAAACAGCTTCTGTAAGCGGAGCGACTGCCGCTCGATGATTTTAGTGAGGGGCTTGATGTTTTCTGCATTGGCCAGGATGTGGTCGTTTTGCATATTCTTGTTGGCCACGATGATGGTTGAAAGGGGGGTGTTGAACTCATGCGTAATGCTGTTGACGAAGTCCGACTTCATCTCGGCCAGCTTTTTCTGGCGGAGCCAGTTGCGGTAGGTAACGTAATAGATGGATACCACACAGCCGATGGCGAACAGGGCGAGTAGGAGCGTGGGCATCATCAGCTTCATCACACGCCACGTACGGTTACGGTGGTCGGCATGCAGCGAAAATGTCATCCAGTAATTATAGTCTTCTGCATTGCTGACCGTGATGTTGCTGATTTCATTTTGTGGCAGCGGCGTGTTGAGATTGCCCCCGATGCGAACCCCTACCGATGTATTCAGGCTGTCCGCGATAAATGACGGCGGATTGGCCGCCTGATAAGCGTTGACGAGCATCATGTTTTTGAATACCAACTGGATGTTGTTAATGGTGAGCAAGTACTCGAGGTCCTCATCCAGCTGGTATTCGGTTTTGACTACGGCAAAGAGGCTATCCATGGTATTACCTTCGCGGAGTGCTTGGAACATGCTGTCGAGTACGAGGTTTTTTTGGGATGCAAACACTTCGGAACCTCGCTGGTAGGCTGTTTCCAACGCGTGGATATTGCCCATCAAGTATCGATCGATGATGGCTACACCCCCCGGGAATACCTTGTCGTTGCGGATACGCTGGGTGTAGTGTTCGTTGATGAGCGTTTTCTCGACAGCTTGGTATTGTTCGTCCCTCAGTTTAAATGTATTGAAGGTAAGGTAGCACACCACGGAAACCAATAAAATGAGTCCCACCAGTGAAACACCTTTATGTGTCTTCAATGAGTACCGCATGTATCTATCTGATTAACTGCTGTTTTAATATGAGCGAATATAACAATGAAATAGCAACTATAGGTGCCATATGACGGCCTATTTGATTTTCATTAACATTTTGTTGGGCATTCGTTAACACACCTACAAGGCCGAATGTATTACATTTGTTATGGTAGATGTAATTGTACCCTATTAAAACAAATATATCCAAATGAGGAATGGGCAGCTTGCGAAGACGAAGGTTGCCCATTCCTATTTCCATGCGTACGCCTTTGCCGGCCGGAAGGGCGGGTTGGTAAGGGGATATGGGAAGCACAGACCGGCCTGGCCCTGGATAAGTTAGGGGCTGCTTATATACTTTTTCCCGATATTTCTGAGAATCAAGAAACCGATGATGCCGGAAAGGGCTGAGGCGACCAGGATGGCAAACTTGGCTTCCGTTTGGTGATAGGCATCAACAAACGATAGCAAGGCGATGAATATCGACATGGTGAAACCGATGCCGCCCATCAGTCCCATGGCCAATACTTGAAACCATTTGGTGCCTTTGGGCAGTACACTCAACCCCAGTTTCACCGAAATCCAGGAGAACAAGGTGATGCCGATCGGTTTGCCGATAAACAGGCCGGCAATGATACCCATGCCCAGCGGACTGGCCAGCCCCTCTACCATGCCGCTTTCAAACCGGATGTTGGTGTTCGCCAAGGCAAACAGTGGCATGATGATGAAGTTGACGGGCGTGCTGATGGCATGCTCTACCGACTGGATAGGGGAATGGTTGGCCTGTTTCCCTTTTATCGGGATGGCGAAGGCGGTGAGTACCCCTGCTATCGTCGCATGGATGCCAGAGTGGTGGATAAAATACCAGATGAACAAACCGGGGATGAGGTAAGCCCATACGTTTTTTATGCCCATGCGGTTCATGAATACGAGCAAGAGAAAGATACCCAGGGCGTAGAGTAGGTAGGTGCTTTGGAGTTCGGCGGTGTAGAAGATGGCGATAACGAGTATGGCACCCAGATCATCGACAATGGCCAACGCGGTCAAGAACACTTTCAACGCGATGGGGACCCGTTTGCCTAGGATGGATAAGATGCCGATGGCAAATGCGATGTCGGTAGCCATGGGGATGCCCCAGCCATGGACGGTCTCGGTGCCGGCATTAAATAGGGCATACAGGGCTGCCGGTACCAGCATGCCACCCAACGCGGCAAAGAATGGCAGGGATGCTTTTTTTGCCGATGAGAGTTGGCCATGGGCCAGCTCCTGTTTGATCTCGATACCGACCATCAGGAAAAATAACGCCATGAGCCCATCGTTGATCCACAGCAGGATGCTGTACTTAAGATGTACCTGCGGGGTCTCGAAACCTACTTTCTGCGATAGCAACGATTCAAACCCCGGTCCCCAGGAGGAATTGGCGATGATGAGCGAGATGATCAAAAAGACCAAGAGGGTAATCCCACTTGCGGAGTCGGCTTCGAAAAACTGCTTGATTTGTTTGCGCATGTTGGATAAATAGTTATTCGTTAAAATTTAGCGTCATTACATGAAAAGGCCGATATCGCCTTTGCCTTCGCGGATGATTTCGAAATCGCCCGATGTCGTATCCACCACGGTGGAAGCTACATTGCCGCCATAACCCCCATCAATGACGATATCGACGAGATCGCCGAACTTTTCGTGGATGAGCTCGGGGTCGGTGGCGTATTCCACGATTTCATCGTCGTCGTGGATGGATGCCGATACGATGGGATTGCCCAGTTCCTGCACGATTTCGCGGGCGATGCGATTATCGGGCACCCGGATACCTACCGTCTTCTTTTTTGAGCTTAGCAGCTTGGGTACCTGGCCACTGGCGTTGAAGATAAAGGTGAACGGACCCGGCAGCGCCTTTTTCAATACACGGAAGGTGGCGGTATCAAATGGCTTGGTATATTGGGATATAGCGGTGAGGTCGTAACAGATGAACGACAGGTTCGCTTTCTCCGGTTTGATGCCGCGCAGTTCACAAACGCGCTCGATGGCCTTGTGGTTGTTGATGTCGCAGCCCAGGCCATACACTGTATCGGTAGGATAGATGATGAGCCCCCCACGCCGCAGTACGGCTACCACCTGCTGGATGGCCTTGGGATTGGGATTCTCTTCGTAAATACGTAATAACATCGTTTTATCAACCATCATCAAAACTCCGCGTTATGCGGTGTGCGCGGGAAGGGGATGACGTCGCGTATATTGGTCATCCCGGTGACAAAAAGCACGAGCCGTTCGAAACCGACACCGAAGCCCGAGTGGGGTGCCGTGCCGAAACGGCGGGTATCCAAGAACCAGTCCATCTCTTCCATGCGTTGCGTTAATTTGTCCAGGCGTTCTTCGCGTTGTGAGCCACCTACCATCTCGCCAATGCCAGGGAAGAGGATATCCATCGCCCTCACGGTACGGCGCCCTTCGGCATCGGGTTCGTT
>NZ_JBMQOC010000098.1:0-33922 GCF_053550995.1 Parapedobacter sp. | reverse complement strand
CCTACCAATACCGCGAGTGCGAGCCCTTCAAAAGCCGCAATGAGAAACCCGTAGAACGCGCCCAGTCCCGCAAAGGCACGATGGGTGCCGAACAGTCCATCGATGATGATTTCGAGCATCTCGATGTTAATGATGCAGAAACCTACGTACACAAACAGGTGGAGCAGTGCAGCGAAGGGCCGCTTGAACATTTTCTTCTGTCCGAATGCCACGAGGAGCATCGTTTTCAGTCGCCGTCCCGGCTGGTCGTGGCGGCGCTCGGCCCTGCCTAGCCGGATGTTTGCGATAATCTTCCGTGCGTTATAAGTCGCTAACGTGACGGCTGCTACCCATACAATCACGAAAATAACTTGGCTTATCATCATAAACAGTTTATGTGCCTGCGGTGGCGCTTATTGCGAAGGTAAGCAATTCGCAATACTATGCAAGCATAATAAATTATTTAGACGAATTATATAAAAAAAGCGGAATGTGATTCACATTCCGCTTCTTAACGTTCGGTTCAGCCTACCGTTACTGCGCTGCAGGAGTTGCGGTTGCCGCGATACCCATTTTGGTTTTCACGTCAGCTGTCAGGTCATCGCCACCGGCGAAATACGAGATGCCGGGGTTGGCGACGTCAAATACATATGCATACCCTTTTTCCTTGGCCACGCTTTGTATCGCGGTGTTTGCTTTCTGGATAATGGGTGCAAAAAGTTCTTCATTCTTCTTCTGCAATTCTTCCTGGGCTACTTGCTGCACTTGTTGGATGCGACCTTGCAGTTCTTGCAATTCGGTGCCTATTTTTTGCAATTCGGCATCGATCGAATCTTTATTGGCTTCACTGCGGTTACGTTGCAGTTGTTGGAATTGTTGCAACTTCTGGTCGTGCACTTCACCCATCTTCTGCAATTCACCTTCTTTCGACTTCTGGAGGTTTTCAAACTCCGTCTGAGCGGATTTGAATTCAGGCATGGATTGGATGATATCATTCGAATTGATATGGCCGATCTTCTGCTGCGCACTTACGAGTCCGGTTGATAAAAACAGCACCGCAACCACCACTGCACCTTTAAACAAATTTTTCATGCTATCCATTTTGATTTTTACTTGTTGTTTTGGGGTTTGTTTGTCCCCTCTTGTTGTGATTATAAGTCTATTGTTCTTTAATTTTTCAAAAAAGCTGCGCAATGATACGAAACGGATCAATCATCCGCAAGCGAAGGATCAGGTTTATATCCCAATTTGGTAATCACATCATCGCTTTTATCCAATCGTGGGTTGGCATAGAGGAAGGTCACCTCGCTTCCCTTATCCAGCACAATATCCAGGCTTTGGTCCGTAGCGATGGTCTGTATGGCTTGGGCTACCCGGTCTTGGATGGGTTGGATGAGTTTAACGCGCTCTTGGAAGAGGTCGCCCTCAAAGCCGAATTTCTGCCGTTGGAATTCCCGTGCTTCCTGTTCTTTCAGCACAATCTCATCTTCCCGCTTGCGGCGCATTTCCTCGCTGAGCAATACCTGGTCTTCCTGGTATTTTTTATAGAGGGCTTCGATATCGGCAAACCGGTTGTCTACTTCCTCCTGCCATTGCACCGAGAGGGCATCCAGTTGTTTCTGTGCGGCCACATATTCGGGGATGTGTTTTAAGATGTATTCGGTATCCACATAAGCAAACCGCTGGGCCATCGCTGCCGAAGAAGCCACTACGGACAGCACCAATATACCTACTAATTTTTTCATGCTCATCATACTATCTGTTGGTGATGGAATATAACAGCTGCAAAAGTAATTCCATTTTTTTTAATATCCCATTTATTTAGTTGAATCCGCCCATTTGCTGCATGATACTGAACGTGAAGTTCTGCCGCCACGTGCTTGAAGGTACGCCCGGTATCGGGTCGAATGCATGGCCGTAGTCGATGCCCAACAAACCGAAGATGGGCAGGAAGATACGGGCGCCCACACCGACCGACCGACGGACCTTGAAGGGATTGAAATCGCGGAAGTTATTCCACGTGTTACCGCCTTCGGCGAAAGCCAGTACGAATACGGTGGCTTGGTCGTTCAACATCACCGGATGGCGCAGCTCCAATTGGTATTTGTTGTATATGGGACTGCCTGAGTTGCGGGCGATGCTGACATCGGAACCGTCGGGCACCACCATCCCGTTGGCATAGCCACGCATGGCGATGATTTCAGAGCCCTGTAGGAAGTCGAAGCCCATCATTCCGTCGCCGCCCAGTTTAAACCGCTCGAAGGCCGATTGCCCCGTGGCGCTGGTGTATGAACCTAGGAACCCAAATTGCGCCTGTGCTTTCAGTACCAGTTTTCCGGCAATGCGGGTGTACCATTGCGAGTCGAATTTCCACTTGTGGTATTCCGTCCATTTATAGCGTTGTTCATCGGGGGCCGTAGGGTAGTTGATGTTGTTGAACGCCGAGTAAGGGGGGGTCACCTGTATGGTCAACTTCAAGTGCGAACCCGAGGTCGGATAAATCGGCTGGTCTACCGAGTTACGGCTAATCTCCTGCGTCAAGTTGATGTTGTACGACTTGCCATTCTCAAATAGGAAACCCGGGTAGTTCTGCAATTTATATTGCTGGAATCCCAGCGAATAGTTCAGCTGGAAATAGTTGTCCGGCCATTGTAAGCGCTTGCCGAGGCTTACCGTTACCCCATTCATCCATATCCGGTTCAGTTCATCATCACCAACGATTTGCCGGCCCGTATACCAGTCGAAACCGCCATATGACGAAGACGAGGTAAAAGCACTCACACCGAAGTAGATGGGTTTCTTGCCGCCCAACCAAGGTTCCGAGAAAGAGAAGCTGTACGACTGGTAACGCTTGCCGCTGGTTTGCCCGCGGATGCTCAGTTTTTGGCCGTCGCCACGGGGCAGGGGCTTCCACGCACTTTTGTCGAAGAAGTTACGCGTAGAGAAATTGTTGAACGAAAGCCCCAGGGTACCGATCACCTGCCCGGCGCCGAAACCACCGGAGAGTTCCACCTGGTCGGCCGGTTTTTCCACCACGTTATACTCGATGTCCACCGTTCCTTCCGAGTGGTTGAGGTTTGTGGGGACGGGGTTTGTTTTTTGTTCGTCGAAGTTACCCAACTGGGCAATCTGCCGCGTACTCCGCATCAACAGCTCCTTCGAGAATTTCTGGCCCGGTTTGGTGTGTATTTCACGTAGCAGCACACGGTCGTTGGTCACGTCGTTGCCTTTCAGGATGATGTTGTTGATGGTGAACTGCGCACCCTCATAGATGCGTAGGTCCAAATCGATCGTATCGCCGTATATCCGCGTCTGCACCGGGTCTACCGTAAAGGTAAGGTAGCCATCATTGAGATACAATGACGAAATATCGTCGCTGTTACGGGTAGGGCCCATCAGCTTGGTGTTGAGCTTTTCTTCGCTGAATACCTCACCTTTCTTGATGCCGAGAATCACATTCAAGATGGAATCCGAGTACTTGGCGTTGCCTTGCCAAGCGATGTTGCCGAAATAATATTTCGGACCCTCATACAGGTCGATGTCGACGATGACGTTCCGGTCGTTATGTTTATAGAAGGTATCCCGCAGGATTTCCGCATCACGGTAGCCATGCTCGTGCAGTTTAGCGATGAGGTTGTCTTTGGCCTCTTCGTATTTCTCGGCCTTGAATTTACCCGGCCCGGTAACGCGCCACCATGTACGTTGCCGAACACCTTTGAAGAATTTGCGGAGTTGGCGTTGCGAAAATTCCTCATTGCCCGTGAAATTGATGCGATGTGCCCGCACTTTGCGGTTGCGATCTACATTCACCACGAGTATCTGGTTGTTTACCTGTGTCGAATCCTTCATCGGTGCCATGGTAATTTCGGGATACAAGAACCCTTTCTCACTCAGGTAGCGGGTAATCGTGTTCCGCGTAGTGTTCATCAGGTTTTGGTTCACGATTTTGCCCGTATTTTCGGTGAGCTGCTTCCGCACCTCTTCGGTTTGGGTTTTGCTAAGCCCTTCGATATCGATGCGGGTAAGGCGTGGGCGTTCCACCACATGGATATTGAAGAAAATGGAATCGCCCTTCACAGCATCGGCATAGAGCTCCACTTCGTCAAATAACCCTTGATCCATCAGGTTTTTCACAACGTTCGAGGTAGCGTCGCTCGGGACTTCGATGCGCGACCCTACCACGAGTTTGGAAATGGTGATGAGCACATCGTTATCCAAGTATTCCGTGCCACTTACCGTTACGCCACCGATGATGTAATTCTTTGGGTGGAGGTAACTGAATTCGTCGGAATCACTTACCGGCACACCACGTTGTTGGGCCATCGTACTCCCTGCTGCCAATAGGGTAATGAGTATAAAAAGGGGTATTCGCTTCATCTATCTAATTTATCGCCGCTAAAGTACGGTAAACAGTTGTTAATTTTTGTTAAAAGGTTTTTTTACCACTTGTTCACTAGTTAATCCGAAACGGCGTTCCCGATTTTGGTAGGTGGCAAGGGCTTCAAAAAGGTCATTCCGCCTAAACTCGGGCCACATTTTGTCGGTAAAATAGAGTTCGGCATAGGCTAGTTGCCATAGCAGGTAATTACTGATGCGCTGCTCGCCACTGGTACGTATCATGAGTTCCGGATCGGGTATGCCGTATGTGGTCAATTGTTGGGCTACCTGGCTTTCGTCGATATCGTCGGGGGAAAGGTCGCCCGATTGTACCTGCCGGGCAAGCTGCCGCGCCGCTTCGGTAATTTCCCATCGCGCGCTATAACTCAATGCGAGTGTGAGGGTGCAATTCATGTTGTTTGCCGTTTTCGCCATAGCCTCTTGTAGGCGGGCGTAGCATTTCGGTGGCAGTTGGTCGAGGTTGCCGATGGCGTTAAGCTTTACGCCGTTGTCCATCAGTGTTTTCGTCTCTTTGTTGATGGTGTTGACCAGCAGCTCCATCAACGCGGATACCTCCAGCTTCGGGCGATTCCAGTTTTCCGTAGAGAACGCATAGAGGGTGAGGTATTTGATGCCGATTTCTACGGCCCCTTCCACGGTGTCGCGTACTGCTTTTACCCCATTCTTATGACCGAATACACGCAACTGGCCACGTTCCTTGGCCCACCGTCCGTTGCCGTCCATGATAATGGCTACGTGTTCGGGTAGCCTCGCTTTATCAATCGTGTCCTTAATATCCATCCTTAGTTTGGCGCAAAGTTAAGATTTTTTTGAGGACTTATTGCCACTCCGGGCATCCACCTTTGAAGATGGTATAAGATAAGGTAATGCCCACGGTCATAAAGGAATCGTACGGGCGGCCGTCGCCGCGCTGGGTGTAAGGTACGGCGTTTGGTGAGCCGCGGTAACTCAAGTATTCCCAATCGCTTACACTCCGACCCGCAGGTAAAAAGGGTACGATGGGCGACGTGGGAGAAACATCGGGGTAGTTCCCACTCACATCGTCGAGGTAATCCGTAAGCGTAAGGCGGTATGCGAGTTCAATGCCGACGGACCACGGTCCGCGGAGGTTGTACTTAAAGCCGGCCCCAAATGGGATGGAATAGGTAAATTGCTCATACATGTCCGGGTTGTCCGTTACATGATATTCGGTGCGCATTTCGCGGAGGGATACCGTTTCGCGCGACCCGTCGGCCGCTGTTAAATACCATTTGGGGTCGAAGGCAACCACACCGATGCCCGCAAAGATATAGGGCGTGTATACGATCCTTCCTCGCTGGGGCAGCCATTTGAAAAAATTGAAATCAACCAGTACCGCGGCTTCCATGATGGGGCCGAAGAACCCCAGGTTGCGGTTGCGGCGCTGCTGCACCCGCGAGTGCGTATCATGCCCATAGGTGTTCGCGTAAGCAAAATTTCCGCGGATGCCCCAAGTGTCGTCGAGGTTGTATTTAACGGAAGCCCCTGCCGCCCATTCATTGAAAGCCAGCGGGTTTTCGGGGTTGATGTCGCCCATATAACCCGATGCACCGCCCTGTAGTCCCAATTCCCATTCCTGGGCGGCAGCTATCAGGGGCAGCTGAAGCATAAGCAGTAGGGTAGCAATTCGGTTCATCTCGCATCTAATAATTCCGCGCATCCAGTCCCCACAGCAATTTATTGCGCAGGGTAGAAAAATAACGGTAGTTTTTCAGCCGTATCAGCTTGGCCTGGTAGTGGGCCTTCCGTACCGTAAGCTGGATGTCGGATGATACGGCAGTGGTTTTCGAGTCGCATGACAACAGGAACTTGCCGCTCCGGCTTTCGATGTCCAGTTGTAGTTCCACCTCATCCGAGATCACGACAGGCCTAACGTTGAGGTTATGCGGCGAGATCGGTGTAATCACGAAGTTGCCGCTTCCGGGCATGAGGATGGGACCGCCGCAGCTTAGCGAATAAGCCGTAGATCCGGTAGGGGTGGCCACAATGATTCCGTCGGCCCAATAGGCATTCAGCAGTTCGCCGTTTACATGGGCGTTTATGGTAATCATTGCGGAGCTGTCGGATTTGAAGAGGGTCACATCGTTAAGCGCGAAATGGCTTCCACCGAACAGGGAAGTTTGCGCGGACTCGACCGATACCAGGGTCCGTTGTTGGATGTCGTAATCGCCAAGCAGGATAGCGTCCATCGCGGCATTGATGTCGTCCTTGCTGATGTCTGCCAAAAAGCCCAGTCTGCCGAAGTTGATGCCGGCCACCGGAATGCCCGAGTCGCCCACGATAGACACCGCGGCCAACATCGTGCCATCGCCCCCAAGGCTGAGCATGAAGCCTACATCGTTGGGCAGCCCGCCCTTGGTTGTGTAGGTGCTCAGCGGCTGCGGGCAAACCACCCGTTGTTTTTTAAGGAAGTCGTGGAATGCATCGTATATCCACAGCTCCGCGCCTTTGGCTGTCAGTGAATCGAACAAATGCTGTACATAGGGAATTACCGACGGCTGGAACTCCCTTCCATAAACCGCTATCTTCATGGCGTTACATATTGATATAGTTCATCAACTGTTCATAGCGGTCGCGTGAGTTATCGCGGCTATTTTCGTCGTTGTATGTTGATTTAACCGTGTAGTCGTGCCGCAGGAACGCGGCCACGATCGAAGAGATATCTGCCGTATTCACCTTTATGGTCACTTCCAGCCGGGAGGAGTCGGCAAACATGCGTACGTACGAACTGAGTATTTGCGTATTCTCGGCTTCGACGATGTGGGCAATGTGCGATAAGGCATTATCACGATTGCCCATTTCCAGGATGATGATGCCGCCCGGGTGATTGACCGACATCGTCTGGCCCAGGGCGTCGATCACCTCAAGCGGTGTCAATGCCCCCAAGTACGCGTGCCCCTCATCGAGCACTGGCAATAGATCGATCGGGTGTAGCTGGAAAAACAATACGGCATCGTAGATGTGTTGGGTGTCGAATAGATGCACCTGCTGGTAGGTCACGCCCAGTTGTTCAAGGCGGTCGTCCATATGTTCCCGTCCTGATAAAGACGCATATGAAACGAGCCCGAGGAAAGCATCATCTTTCAGTACCGGAAGCTGCGCTAACCGCAAATCGGCCATTTTGTCCAAGACGAAACGTTTGCTGTCCGTAGGTGTTACCGCATAATTACGGTCGGTTATCACTTGGCCTATATTCATGATCGTTGTTCCACCTCCTTAATGTATTAAACGATTGAAATGCATAATCGTTTAATTTGAATCCATCCGCTTGCCAAAAATAGTTGCTTTTGGCGATTTCCACGACTAATTTTCGGTTTTTTTATTGAGTACACAACAAATTCGGAACTTTTGCTACTTTTGGCTGCTATATCGATTTCGGGGCAACGCCTCTCGGAAAATCGTATAGAGGGAAGGTTGTTTTGGAAAACAAGGAAAAATACATCGTCATCCGCGACGTCATCCGGAAGAAGAACCCGGCGTTGCTGCGTTGGATGCCCCGGTTTGTGTTGCGTTATATCGAGCGTGTTGTGCATGAAGATGACATCAACCGCGTGATGGATCATATCGGCCATTTGCATGGGCTGGAATTCGTGGATGCGCTCATCGGCGAATTGGGCGTTATCGTGGAATTGACCGGTGAAGAGCATATCCCACGCACGGGCGGGGTCATTTTTGCATCCAACCATCCATTGGGCGGTTTGGATGGCGTGGCTTTCATGCATGCACTGGGAAAATACCGACAGGACATTAAGTTTTTGGTTAACGATATACTGCTCAATATCAAGAACCTGCAACCGTTATTTGTAGGGGTAAACAAACATGGTGCTCAGGGTCGGCAGGGCATACGACAAATTGAAGAAGCCTATGCGCAAGACCAAGCGCTACTGGTATTCCCTGCCGGATTGGTGTCGCGCAAGCGCAATGGGAAAATCGTGGACCTCGAATGGAAGAAAAGCTTTATCGTCAAAGCCAAGAAATACCATCGGGATATTGTACCGGTTTATATTGATGGGAAAAATTCCAGCTTTTTTTATAATTTCGCTCGCTTGCGGGAATCAGTTGGCGTGAAATCCAACATTGAAATGTTTTACCTCGCGGATGAACTATTTAAGCAGAAAAACAAAAAAGTGACCATCCGTGTAGGAAAACCAATATCTTATACTTATTTTGACAGCTCTAAAAGTGAAAAGGAGTGGGCTGATGAAGTTAAGCAGACAGTATACAATTTAGCTCCTGAAAACTAACTATATGCAAGAGATCATAGCACCTGTTGACAGCGATTTAATCAAGAAGGAGCTTACCCAAGAGGCATTTATCCGCTATACCAACAATGGCAATAACGAAATCTATTTGGTGAACCATCGCCATGCACCCCACACCGTGCGTGAAATCGGTCGATTGCGGGAAGTGACCTTTCGGGCTGCGGGCGGCGGCACCGGTTTGGCGCTTGATCTTGACGACAACGACACCGGCGAAGATGCCTACGACCAGCTGATCGCATGGAATCCCGAGGATGAGGAAATCATTGCCGGTTACCGGCTGATCAAATGCAAGGATGTCGGGGTGAACGGCCATGGGGAGATCAATCTTTCCACGGCCCATTATTTCCACTTCTCGCCCAAATTCGTCGCCGAATACCTACCCTATACCATTGAGTTGGGCCGTTCTTTCGTACAGCCCAAATACCAGCCGGCCAAAGACAACCGCAAAGGCCTGTTCTCGCTGGATAACCTTTGGGATGGCCTCGGTGCCGTGGTGAAGCTCAACCCCGATGTGAAATACCTGTTTGGCAAGGTTACCATGTACCCGCATTACAACCGCGAGGCGCGCGACCTGTTGATCTATTTCATGCATCATTATTTCCCCGATCGTGAACAGCTGGTGTGGCCCATCAAGCCGCTGCATTACTTTACTGACCAGGCCATTTTCGACCATACGTTTGATGGGCTGGAGTATAAGGAAGGGTATAAACTGCTGAATAGCCGTGTGCGCGCGTTGGGCGAAAATATCCCGCCATTGATCAACACCTATATGAATCTGTCGTCAACGATGATGACGTTCGGCACCGCTGTCAATGATGAGTTCGGTACGGTTGAGGAAACCGGCATCATGATTACCATCGACGATATCTTCGAAAGCAAGAAGGAGCGCCATATCTCCACATACGAGCGGGATAAGGACTTTGGCAGCCGCCATTTAACCTCCGGCTAGTAATGTCTTGGCGATTGCCGATATGGTTTTGCCGTCAGCCTTTCCGGCTAGTCGTTGGTTGGCCAGCCCCATCACTTTGCCCATGTCTTTCGGTGATGCAGCGCCCGTTTCGGCGATAATCTGCTTCACAAGTTCTTCTACCTCTCCTTGGCTGAGCTGCTTGGGTAGGAATTCCTCGATAACGGCCAGTTCCTCCATTTCAATGGTGTAGAGATCGTTTCGGTTTTGCTGTTGGTAGATTTCGGCCGACTCCCGGCGTTGTTTCGCCAGCTTTTGAAGCACGCTGATTTCCGTTGCTTCCGTAATTGCTTCAGCAGGCCCTTTCTCGGTCTTGGCCAGCAAGATGGCGGCCTTGATGGCCCGGAGTCCGCGGAGGCGGCTATTGTCTTTGGCCAGCATGGCCGATTTGATTGCTTGGTCTATCGTGTCTTGTAAAGCCATTTCAATGATTTTCTTTGGAATTCCAAAGGTAGGCATTTTGCCTTTTGCTTTTCTGCCTAATTTGCTTTTGTGCTTTTTTGGCGTTGTTTTTTTTGTATTTTTGGCAGCAAATTGTTATTTGTTATGTCAACGACAGTAGAAAAAAGACCGGCACGGAAAACCGTGAACAACGCTAACGAAACCCACTATTACGTTACATTGGCTGTAGCCGTGGCGATAGGCCTGGTCGGTACGTTTTTACGGTTTGTTCAAGACTCTACCCTGCTTTCGGCGGTATCATGGGTTTTACTGGCCATCGGTTGGCTGATTGTATTCCGGGTGGTATTCCGGATTATGAAATAACGACGGCTTTGCCGAGATAGTTCCCGCTTAACTTGTGATGTAACTTTGCAATTGGGAGATGGTTTCCTGTTGGTCTTCGATGATCGACTTGACCAGGTCGCCAATGGAAATGATACCTACAATAGCGGTGCCGTCCAATACGGGTAGGTGCCGGAAATGATTGTTGGTCATCAGCTGCATGCACTGTTCAATCGCTTCATCCGATGTGATGGTATGCGGTTCTCTCGTCATCACGTCACTGATTGCCGTGTCTTTGGACGATTTTCCCTGCAGGATGATTTTTCGGGCGTAATCCCGTTCGGTAAAAATCCCTTTCAACTGTTCCCCTTCGGTAACCAGCAGGGCGCTGATGTTTTTCTCCATCATGAGTTTCAGTGCTTCCAGCACGGAAGTGGCGGGCCTTACCGCGTGTACCACGGTTGGTTTGTTGTGGAGGATGTGCTTAACGGTCTTCATGATTACTGCTTTATATTATCCCAGAATATTCATTAGCACTTCTATTACGTACCGAAACTGCTTCAAATTCAGTCGCTTTGCTGATGTTTTCGGCCTCACATAGCGCTGCTATGCCACAGCCTCCAAACATCCTGACTTTATTGCAGTTACAGCCCTCATCACGAAAGCCAACGAATAATCTGGGATTATTGGATAGCTCTATAAACCCGCGAAATCGCGGCATGAATTTCATAAACGGCAATAACAGTCATTATCGGTGTTTTCGCAAACACACGATAAAGTTAGCATTAATCTACCAGAAAACCTAATTTATCCTATCCGGCCATCCCGGTGGGCCACACGTGCCAAGGAATGCGCGAGAGGATGAGTATCAGTGCGATAAGATAAAAAGCCAATACCGTTCCGTTCTGTTTTTTAGCTACGGTAAGTTTCTTTGCTTTTGAATAGCCCACAGTGATCAGCACAATGGCAATCAACATCACAAGCGGATGCTCTAGAAAGTAAAGGCGTGAAGTACTGATTTTCATGGCTTCGCCGGAAGCGGCTTTCAAGCCCAATGGCGAAACAAAGTAAGTGATTAACCCCACTACGAATTGCAAGTGTGCACATATCAACCCGAGGAGTGCCATTTTACGGTTATACCCCTTGTTTTGCAGGTAGGCAAACAATACATAAAGAATAGAGATAAGCAGTCCTGCCAACAGCACATAGGCCAGTGTGGAATGTAAATGTTTGAGTCCGGTGTACATGTTTTATAGTATTTAGTAGTTAGTACTTAGTCTTTAGTAGTTCGTCTTTAGTCCCGATTCACTTCGTTCCCGGGACGTCACTTCGTTCCTTCTGTTGTTTTAATGCCTGTTGTCTAATACCCCACATCCCACTAAGCGGTGCTAAAGTACGGAATAATTATTTAATAGCCACCACTTCCGCGATCGGGCTGAATAAGTATACCCGTTCAGTATTCACTTCAATGCAACGGTAGCGCTTCCTGATCTTTTCCTTTTTCTGGAATACGCGGCCATTCTTGAGGGAGAATAATGTGTTTTCGGGTAGTTGTTCCACGGTCTGCGCCGATCCGTTTGGCATATCGTACCGTTTCAAGGTGCGGTAAAGCTGCAGGTCGGTGCAACTCGAAGCGGCGGGGTTATCCAGGTAACGGACAATCGATTGCTGGACGTCGTCGGGAAAGAGGCGTGCTTGGATGAACGGGCGCATCAGCTCCCTGAAATCGGATTTCCATTCGGGCCCATGGGGTTTCACCTTGTTCCTGTGGGCGTTCCATGTTTTCAGGTGGGCAAACTCGTGCACGGTGGTAATGAGAAACGCATAAGGGTTGAGGTTGTGGTTTACCGAGATGCGGTGTCCTTTGCCATCGTGTGGTGGCCGATAATCGCCCAGTTTCGAGGTGCGGTTCCGGCTGATGCGGAACAAGCATCCGCTGTCGTTGATCCAACGTGAGATGATCGGCGCAGCCGAAGCGGGCATGTATTTACGGAGCTGTGGGCTATAGTCCTGCATAGGTGCAAACATAAAATAAACGCGGCAGTAATCATAGGGAAACAAGGGCTGTTATAAAATAAGGCGACAGAAGATTTGATTATTTACGAATAATCCGTAGTTTTACGTCCAAACCGTAATTTATATGGAGAAATTAACGATACAAGAAGAAGAGGCGATGCAGTTGGTGTGGCGCAACAACGGCGGCTTCATCAAAGAGCTGTTGGACCGTATGGAAGGGGAGAAGGTACCGTACACCACCCTAGCGTCGACCCTCGCCAAACTGAAAACCAAAGGTTATGTCAAAACCGTTCGGTACGCCAACGCCAATCGGTACGAGCCGCAGATTGCCGAGGAAGATTACAAAAAGGCGTTCATGAATGGGTTTGTGCATCATTACTTCCGCAATTCGTACAAGGAATTGGTGAGCTTTTTCGCCAAGGAAGAGAAAATCAGTGCCGACGAGCTCGACGAGATCCTCGATATGATTAAGAACGAACGAAATAAATAGCCATGCCGGACAGTATGCTCTACTTGCTGAAAGCCAACCTGGCTATCCTCTTGTTTTACCTTGGATATCGGCTGTTGCTGCGCAAACTTACGTTTTATACGCTCAACCGGTTCTACCTTTTGTTTGCGCTGCTTTTTTCATTCACCTATCCACTTGTCGAGCTGGCCGGGTTATTTGAGGCCCCTATACAGCAATTGCCGGGTGAAGCCGTATATCTCATCCCCAATTGGGAGCAGGTGCCCGCAGCGGAATTCAACGGGTGGCCTTTGCTGGTGGGTGTTGTAGCGCTTGGCGCGGTATGGTTCGCCGTTAGGTTCGCTATCCGTTTGCTTAGTTTGTGGCGCGTCCACGGCCAGTCGCGCGCGGCGACATGGCGGTGGATACACTACCGCCAGGTATTCGCCCCGATCCGGCCGTTTTCGTTCTGGCGTAACATCTACGTAAACGTGCATAGCCATGCCGATGGCGAACTGACCGAAATTTTCAAGCACGAGCAGGTGCACGTAAAGGAACTGCATACGTTGGATGTCCTGCTGGCCGAGCTGAGTAGCGTACTGTGCTGGTTCAATCCGGGGATGTGGCTGCTGCGCAATGCCATCCGCGAAAACCTCGAGTTTATTACCGATCGCAACGTGTTACGGAGCGGCATAGATAGGCAAGCCTACCAATATAGCCTGTTGGGTGCCGGTCGGCAGTTGGAAACCCATCCAACCATTGCCCAAGGCTTTAATTTCAAAAATTTAAAAACGCGTATTATGATGATGAATAAAAAACGTTCTTCGTGCCTGCACTTGGGCAGGTACCTGTTGTCCGTACCGGTTATTGCGGTTCTCGTATTGTTCATCACCATGAGCCGTGCTGCTTACCTTCCGGAGATTTTGGATTCGCCGGCCGTGCCCGCACGGGTAGCCGGCATGGCACAGCCGACGGTTGAAACAGCTATGCCGCAAACTGATGCCATTGCCGATACCACCAAAGCCAAACAGAAAATATCGATTGACCAGATAATCGGAGAGCTTCCCGAAACCGGGGACGCGCCTTTGGTGATCCTCGATGGACTGGAATTGAAGAAAGGGTTTGACATGAAGACCCTTGACGCCGACGCTATCGCCAGCATCAGCGTACTGAAGGACGCTGCCGCCACGGCACTTTATGGCAATCGGGGCGCGAGAGGCGTTGTTCTCATCACCACCAAGACGAAAGCATCAAAGGATGCAGCTCATATAGATACCGCGGCGCTTCCTGAAATCCGGGGCGGTAGCAAGGGACCGGAAGAAAAGCCCAAGACACCATCTGCTGCCGACCACGATTTTGACGGCGCCCTGATTGTCATCGACGGCGAGGCATCGACGTCGGCGGCACTTCGTAAGTTGGCGCCCGATGATATCGAAGCCATCACCGTATTGAAAGGTGCTAGTGCGACAGACAAATATGGTGACAAAGGAAAGAAAGGCGCGATTGAAGTGACGACGAAGAGCCCGTAATTTGGATTTGATGCCAACATATGGCCAGTCGGTTCGATAATCAACGGATGGTAGGGTTTTGAAAGGACCCGATTGAAGCGGTGCCGAGCCCGCTCATATACGGAACGTATGTTCTAGGGTGGATGCCAAAATATGTTACCGTTCGGTTAATCCTGATGAATGGATTCCGGCGTTAAATAGCGATATTGGCTGTCATAATCAATTAGGACGTTATCCGTGGTAAACCAACGTATCCACTCCCCTGCTATAGTGCGCAATCAATGCCGTGCGCCCGCATTATTTATGGCCCATCCCGTAAACGGCGATAGACCGGAATCCAAACTTACTCCCACAAATTCCCAATTGGTAATGGAACCAGCGCCTGCTTGGGTATTACCCCGGCAGGCTTACGGTCCAATAGAAATAAGTTATGTTGAAGAAGAAAGCTCAAATTGATACCTATAACCGGCGCACATTTTTAAAGGCGACCGGGATGTTTTCTGCCTCCTTGCTGATGGCTAAGTTCCCGGTGTGGGGGAGGAGCGTATTCGCGTCTTCCTATCCCATCCACAATATACCGGCGGATAAAAACCTCGATCCGCGGTGGGTGGAATCGATTATGCAACCGGGCAACCCCGTGATGTATGCGAAAAGCCGCAACGAACTCCAATACATTGGTATGCCGATTGGCGGTTTCCACGCAGGCACGGTGTATTTAGGCGGGGATGGGCGGCTATGGCTATGGCAGGTCTACAACGAAACCATCGAGGGTTCGCATGAAGGGATCGATCCCAAGACCGTCCTCTGGAACGACGGCACGACATTGCGGCGCGTCCGGCCGCGTGACGGAGCAGCCTATGTGGAACCCGTCATCGCAGCTAACCGTAGGGTCTTGGAACAGGGGTTTGCCCTGCGTATTGGAGACGGCCAGGAAGAAACCGTGAAAAGGTTGGATGCCGATGATTGGGATGAGGTGACATTTGAATCGGCATATCCCACAGCTACCATACGGTATCGAAGCGATTCTGCGCCCGTTGAGGTGGTGCTGACGGCCTACTCACCGTTTATCCCTTTAAATGCCGAAGACTCGGCGCTGCCGGTAACGATTTTTCGCATAAAGGTGATCAATAAATGCGGGAAAAAACTGCGTTTATCAGTCCTTGGATGGCTAGAGAATGGGGTCAACAAGCTTTCCTCAAACCCACGGCCGGGAAACCACGGCACGTCTCAGCATCGGGAACCATCGGGCAAGGGTACGCTCACCAATAGCGCAACGGAACTGTCTCGTAACGCGGCCTTGCTATACACTTGCGAAGAGGCAGACGACGCCTTGCGTAGCGCAACCGACGCAGGGAGTATGTTCTTGATGGCGCATACACCTGCTGCCGAGCCATTGGCGGCCATTCGTCCATGGCCCGTTACCAACGAACTGTTTACCTTGCCGAAAATGGAAACCGCGACTGCGAAGACCCCGACGGTATTGGTGGGGGGAATCCGTATCGCAGGGGCAGTGGACATCGGCGGAATTTTCGATGCTGATTTCTCGCTGGGATGGCATTTCAACAACCCGCACCCCAAACTGAAAGAAATCGTTCCAGATGCCAACGCAGGTTATCATTATGCGACGCGATTTGATGATGCTCTGGCCGTTGGCAGCTATATAGCAGCACATTTCGAGCGGCTGAAAGCCGATACCGAACGGTGGCGGGACACTTGGCTGGACTCGACCCTGCCCCGCTGGTTCCTTGAGCGCACGCTGTTGAATATCGGTACGCTAGCCACGGCGAATACTTACCGTTTTGCATCCGGCCGCTTCTGGGGTTGGGAAGGGGTGGGTGCCTGCGCAGGTACGTGCACGCATGTATGGCAATACGCCCAAGCAGTTGCGAGGTTATTTCCCGGTTTGGAGCGGGACTTGCGGGAGCGTGTAGACCTAAATATCGCTTTCAAGGAGAATGGAGCGGTCATTTTCCGTGCCGAAAACGAAAGCCGGCCGGCTATCGATGGCCAGGCAGCTATTATCTTGCGCTGCTATCGCGAGCATCAGCTGTGTGTGGACAATGACTTCCTCCACCGGAATTGGCCTCATATCAAGAAGGCGATGGAATTCGTTTTTGCACAGGACAAAAACAACGATGGCATGACCGATACCCCTATGGAGAACACCCTGGATGCGGTATGGGAAGGTGAGATTGCTTGGATTGTTGGACTATGCATAGCTGCCGCCAGAGCCGGCCAGGCCATGGCCGAAGAAATGGGTGACAGGGACTTTGCGGATCGCTGTGCACGATATGTGGCCATCGGCCGTAGAAACATGGAAAATGAACTTTTCAATGGTGAATATTTTATCCATCGGCCGGATTTGGCGAGCGGTCGCACCAAGCTGGGTTCATACAATACGTGCCATATCGACCAAGTTTACGGGCAGGCGTGGATGTTCCAGGTAGGGCTACCCAGAATACTCGATAGGCAAAAGACCCTGTCGGCCTTGAAGGCCTTGTGGAAATACAATTTCACCACGGACGTGGGCCCCTATATAAAAACCCACCTCGGGGGGCGGCCTTATGCGCTGGCGGGCGATGGCGGTATGGTTATGAATACGAATCCACGCAATGAGGAGAAGCCGTTCGGTGATCATGTCACTTGGCAAATGGGTTACTTTCATGAGTGTATGAGCGGGTTTGAGCACCAAGTGGCCGCCCATATGATGGGCGAAGGCATGGTTGAAGAAAGTATGGTGCTAACGCGGATGATACACGATCGCTACCAAGCTGCAAAACGTAATCCTTATAACGAGATCGAATGCAGCGACCATTATGCCCGGGCTATGGCCAGTTATGGGACTTTCATCAATGCATGCGGATTTTCATACCATGGTCCGAAGGGTTTTATGGCGTTCGCACCGAAAGTGCCGCAAGCTGTTTTCAAGGCAGCATTCACGGCAGCCGCAGGTTGGGGGAGTTACCAGCGGGAACAACGTAGGGATAGTGAGCGTCACGAGTTGGTTTTACGGCACGGATCGCTACAACTTAGGCAATTGCGCCTATCGGTAAACCGTTTGGTCGCCGATATACATGTTACGCATAATGGAACGGTGGTCAGTTCGCGGCCTGAACTGGCTGGTAAGGAGGTGCTCCTTACATTCGCGTCGACCGTAACACTGGATGAAAATGATTCGCTAACAGTTAAATTCACGTAAGTATGGTCAAGTTCAGGTTTTTTATGTTATGGGTTTGGGCGCTTGTCGTAAGCTCCTGCGGGCGGGTGCCCGAGGCGGAGGTATTCCAAACCGCCGAACAATCGCCATCACCGGGCTGGAAAAGTGAGCTGGCGGAGTATCTGTCCTTATATGGTCACCGGAACTGGATCTTGGTGGTGGATAAGGCATTCCCTTTCCAAGCGTCCCCGGGCATCACGTACCTAAACAGTGGAGCCTCCTTGCCTGATGCCCTTTCACATGTGTTGAAAAGCATCGGGAATTCAAAACACGTTAAACCGATTGTATACCAGGATGCCGAAATTTCTCTGGTCGATGACGGACTAGCACCCGGTGCCGACGATTTCAAGCAGCAAATCCGCGCCCTGCTGAAGCACCAGCCCGTGCATTCATTGCCGCATGAAGCGGTGTTCGAAAAAATGGACAAGGCCGCCGAGTTGTTCGGCGTATTGGTCATCAAAACGGAAACGACCATTCCTTATTCGTCCGTTTTCATCGAGCTGGACTGCGCCTACTGGGATGCCGAGCGGGAACAGCGACTGCGAACAAAAGGGCTGTGACAACAACACAACTGCCTTATCGTGCCACCCGCACTTTATAAGCCCGTATATCCGGTACGTCCATTTGGAAGTTGGGGTTCATGCCATATACATGGTGCGTCCACCAACTTTCTTCGGCAATGGTGTAAACCAACGTGCCGGTAGGAGCTTCATAATTGGCCGACTTGATGTTCCTGTGGCCCTTCAGCGGCTCGAACGGCGTGAATTCGCCTGTTTGCATGTCTACAAGCCACACGTGGTGGTGGGTACTAACGAGTAGCTGGCCCGATGCGGTGGGTGAGAGCTCATGCCCGCCTTCATCTGGTAGGGGGTAGCCCCGTACCTTTTCGAGCGAAGGATGGTCCGTATCCCAGTGGCGCGGCCGGTACACCAGCAGGCTGTCAAATCCCAACGCAAAGAGTTCCTGCCGTTCACTGACCCATACGGCGCCGTGACCTGAATACAGGGTGTCTTTGTACAATACCTTTTCAGGCGTGCGCTCATCGTACAGTTCCAGGCTGTTGCCGGCGGCATGGGTGGAGTTGGCAACAACGATTCTGCCGCCCGGCAGCAGGTCGGCCGAATGGGCCATGGGCGTTTTGGCATAGAAGACCACCCGCTTGCTGGCGATGTCCAATAGCAGTGTGGCGCCGGAAGATGACGTGATGAGCAGTTGACTGTTGCCACGCACGGGCTTGCAGTCGTCCAACGATCGGAGCATCCCAAAATATTCCTCGGGCAGCTGGCCTTTGGCCTCGGTGGCCTGCCATGACCATTTGAGCTTGGCCGAGCCGCGGCGCGCTGCCTGTCCCTCATAAACGAGTACCTTATCGTCGCCACATACCACGAGGTCGCCGGCCTTTAACTGGGGTATTTCACCTGCATATGCCAGGGAGGGTGCCTGCATCAGCAGCAGGCACCCTGTTATCATCATTAAAATCACTTTTTTCACATGTCTAAATTTCCCCATTCGGGATTTTGGTCAAGTTTAACATTTTTTGGTGAGTTCTTCCAAGGGGATCGGGCTTAAATATTCCGTCCATCCGACTCCTTGAATGCCCATGGGGGTTTGCCGGTATGCTGCTTGAAGAAGCGGTTAAAATGCGAAGGGCTTTCGAAACCGAGCTCGTAAGCAATCTCCTTTGCCGACTTATCGGAGTAATGGAGGTAACGTTTCGCTTCGATAACGATACGGTTCCGTATGATGGCGGAAGGGCGGGGCTGTTTCAGCAGGGCAAACACATTGGCGAGTGTTTTGGGCGATTTGTGGAGTGCCTCCGCATAGAACCCCACTTCATGTTCCTGCTTGAAGTTGATTTCGACAAGCAGTGCGAACCGGCGCACGAGGTCCATCTTCTCGTCGGGAAACAATTGGTAGCTTTCGCATTGCTTTTTGGCCTTGCGGGTAACCTTGATGATGATCCGTTTCAACAGTGTGCGGAGCATTTCGCCTTGGAAGTTGTCATGTACGGTCATTTCTTCGGAAATCACTTTTTCCAAATGATCCAAATCGGACACATCTTCGGCGTCGAGGCGGATAAACATCGGATGGTAGATGCCATAGAATAGGAAACCCACGCATCCCACTTCGGCATCGTGGTCTACAATGCAGTAAAAGGCCCGGTTGAACTGCCACGCAATCAGTGCTTCCGGACGCTCGAACACAAAATGCTGGCTGTATACCAAGGGTAGGATGCTTGCAGACGGCATGGTATAGGTGATTTCATCGATGGTTACCCGCTGCTCGCCCCCTTTGTTATATACAAACGTATTGATAGGTTCTACCTCCGGACGGTGCATGCCCCCTCCAATGAAAAGCGCGTCGTCCCTATACATGACAAACCGCCCCCGTGTAGCCTGTTCAATGAATTCCCTAACCATACGCCTGTTTGTGCATCCGCATCGCCTTCTTGCCTTTGTTCGTCTTTCAAAGGTAGTGATATGTCTTCAATCGTCAATCACGCGATAAATCGGCCTGGAGCTGTTTGGCGACTGCAAGGAGCAACCCAGCATCCAGCCGCTGTCTAAAATCGGGGTTGATGTATTCAAAACGAATCACGCCTTTTTGGTCGACAATGAATACTGCCGGGACGGGAAGTATAGGTACGATGTCTTGGTAATTTGCTGGCGCCTTGAAGGCGATGCCGAATAACTTGGCAGCATTGAAGTCAGCATCGGATAGCAATACATAATCCAAATGGTTCTGTTCGGCGGACGCCTTGAGGTCCTCGGGCGAATCCGTGCTTACCGCCCACATTTGATAGCCCATGGCCTGCAGGTCGGGCAAGACCTCCTGAAGCCCTGCCAATTGCCTGGTACAGAAGGGACACCAACCACCCCTGTAAAAAACCAGAACGACGGGCTTTTCCGCTATGCGTTCTGCGAATGAGAAAGGCCGCCCCATAGCGTCCGTTAGGTTCACCGCCGGTATTGGCTCGCCGATTAGCAGCGGGCTGATGTCTTCCGGGTTGTCCGGTAAGGAATGGTGCTGTGCCCTTACGAAGTAGGGTATCAGCGCCATTCCCAGCAATATGCATATATATTTCATGGTACCGGAGGTCAGTTGAGCGTGATGCGGATGATTTCCGGAATAGCGGGCAAGGTATTGAACGCGTTGGGATTCGGTACCTCTTCAATGGGTTTACTTTCCGCTAATGGTGTCCCCGCCAAGTTGGCCTGGGTTACCCCTGCACCGGGAAACTGGTCGACGGCCGTGCCATTGTCGAACAAGCCAATATGCTCCGATACATCACCCTTTTGGGTCGCGTCCACGCCGTTATCCTTGAAGGCAAAGAACCAATCGTTGGAAAACCCATACATGGTAGCGATGGCCAGGCGGTCGCCCTTGGCCACTTTCAACGACTGCGACACCTTACTTCCCGGTTGGCCGCCGATTTTGGGGAGGAGCACCGTGGTGTTCGCGGCCGGCAGCACGTATACCTCTTTTACGCCATCCATACTTTTCAGGTGAGCTGCCAGTCCGCTGGCATCACCCATTTGCGCCAAGGCTTTTAGACCCTCACCGCGATCATTCTCACCGGTTTTGTAGATCGGGTTCTCCATGCCGTCGTAAACCACCACAAGCACCGGCGATAAAGGGGTGAAGATGCCGGTGTTGCTGGCAAGGTAAGCTCCCAATGTACTGTTGTCGCCCATTTCCGCCAGCGCCGTCAAGCCATTTTCAGCAGGTTTACCCGATTCGTAGATCGGCGCGGGGTTCAACAGGTCGTCACCGGCGATATAAGAAATGGCCCATACGCCGGGGCTGAACGGTGTTTCATTGGATGTACCGCCCGATGTGTTTTTGATGGTCAAGGTAAACATGGAGTTGCCTTCATATGCCAAGGTAACCTGCATGAGAGCCGATGCGTTTGCATAGTCGTTGCCCTGCGCGTCCATTCCGTCGACCTCCATCACGCCCTTGGGTACGGATTCGGCTACGCCGGGGTGCGATGCATCCGGTCCGGGCATCTGGTTTATCCTCGTGCCGTTATCCCAAAGTTTCATGTGTTCGGATACATCGCCTTCGATCGGCAAGCCTTCGTCGGTATATAATGCAATCCCTGGATTTTCCGGGGCGAAGAACAAATCATTCGATAGGCCATACATCGTGGCAAAGGAGACCGCCTGTCCTTTAGCGGCATAGAACTGGAAGGAGAGGGATTCCCCCGGCATGACGACCGGTGCGGTGCCCATGTTCTCGAATGTGCCCGATTGGACCAGCGGTTTCGGGTCCAAGACGTTTTCTATGGTGATGGTAGTCTCGCTCGTGGCGGGTCCCATCATGTCGTCATCATTACAGGCTCCCATGAATAGCGGGAAAACCGCCATCGGTAGCCAAACTAACTTGGTGTGCTTCTTCATAACCTTTCAATTTAATGTCGAAGCAAAAGTAGTGTAGCAACCTGTTTGGCAGCGTACCCATATTTCCCGATTGATTGACGATGTTTCCCGCGGCTATTTCTTTTTCCTGGCCCGGTCGGCGCGTACTCGCTTGACAAAGTCTTCGGTTATCGCTCCCCTCCAACAACCCCACAGCCAGTATATCCTTAAATCGCTCTTTTAGCTTACGCATGTCAAATGCGTATTTAAGCGTTAGCAAGGAAGATACGAGAAACTGGTTACCTATAGCCTTGATAACCGCTTCACCAATCAACTACTTATTCACATTCCTCACGATCGTCACAAATCCCTTGATCGTTTGCCAATGGCCGCTATTCAAACGCAGTTCGAAGATGTAGTAATACGTCCCTTCGCCCAGGTTGGCGGCATCCCAATCGTTTTTATACGGTGTTACGCGATAGATCTCATTACCCCAGCGGTTGAAAACTAGCAGGCGGTTTTCGGGGTAGGCTTCCAATCCCCGGATAACAAAGCGGTCATTCTGGCCGTCACCGTTAGGGGTGAAGCCATTTGGGATCTCCAGGGCGATGACCTCCACGGTTGCTAGGGCCTCGTTATTGTCGGGGTTGCTATCCGGCTCGATGCTGGTCACCAGTGCCAGCTGGGTGGCCATGCCCCGTTCCCTCGCCCGTACACTGATGGTGAGTATTTCGGATTGCGCGGGCTGCATGTCGCCCGGTGTCCAGGTCACTTCCCGCGTGGCAGCGCTATAGGTCACCATGCCCGCGTAGTTGCCCAACTCGGTTTCGTAATCCACGTTTGCCGGCAGCTTGGCGGTAATCACCACGCCCGTTGCGGCATGGGTACCGTTGTTTGTGGCCAATAACTGGTAGCTGATGAGTTCGTTGATCATGGCCAGTTGCCGGTCGGGCGCATTACGGATCTGCATGTCTACGGTCACGGGCTCGCCTGTGGGGTCGACGATAACTTCGACGGGGTCGGAGAGGTCGGAGTTGCAGCTATGACCTAAACCAATCACCGTATAGATACCGGGCTCAGAAGCGGTGATGACGGCATCGTGTTGTCCATTGATCGGTTCCCCGTTCAAATACCATAAATAGCCGATAGCGCCCGTGGATGCGGCCGTTAATGTAACGGAACTTCCCTCGGCAATGTGCACAGTTTGTTCCTGGGCATTGCAGTATACCGCGATGATCATGAAAAAACTATACAAAACGCCTTTCTTCATTTTATAATTAAATGGAGTTGAATAGTTTCATTGACTACCCCGGGTCAGGAGAAATTCTTTATGTTTGTTAATACGAAATAATGGGAAGCCGATTAGTTTGAAATATGATTTCGCGTTTTCGGCTTCCTCCATTTTATTGAATAAACTTCACTTTACATCTTGTGAGTTGTGCTGTTATTACCCATCGTTAACTAACAGTAATACTCGGGACGCCAGGTTTCGCGGTTACCTCCACGGTTTGCTTTCCCTCTTCTGGTACAGATGTTTCGCAGCCACCTTTAATCTTTGTCGTTCCATCTGCCGCGAGTGCCGCATATTTTACCGTAGCTGAAAATTCGTATACACCTACGGTAGTTGTCGTCATGGTGAATGTATTTGTCAATTCCGTTGCCGTTGTACTGTTGTCGGTAGAGGTTCCTAGGAGAGCAATGTCTGCAGGGCCACCAACGGCCTCTTCCGCAGACCAAGCGTACTCTAGCAAGATGCCTGCTGGCAGCGCCTCATCTGGCGTCGTCGTAGCGGTAATCTCTGATTGAGTAGGCTGGCTAGTTTCTGGATTGTCGTCTAAAGCTTCGCAATATGCAGAAATAGTTGCACTCAAAGCTAAATTTAGATTTGGAAGTTTATAGACTTCTACTGGATCCGATAAGTCGCTTCCACAACTATTTGGATCCACCGCTATAACATACATTCGGTAATGGTGTTCACCATTGGTGGTCAGAGAACTCCCATCAATTTCAAAGTTCACGTCAGAATCAGACCCGTTATAAGTTTTTTCAATTGAACCACCGAGGGAAGTGCCAGTCGCCTCATCCCACTTTACCCAAATCACTTTATCTCCTACTTCCAGTGCATATTCGTTATTAACGTACCCTAAAGTTACAGTTCCTTCGTCACAAACATAAATGTTAGGTGACTGTGCATTGGCCAACTTTGTGAACGCGAATAATAAGCCTACCATAGCGCTTATTTTCAGTAGATTTTTTTTAGTGTTCATAGCTTTGTAATTTAATTTTCGTTGTCTGTTAATTGATCTTATCATTTTTTATTGCGTTACGATTTCCGGTGTTGGTGGTTTTGGGTGTACGATGAGTGTCACTTCAGTTTTTTCAGATTCTGCAATACATTCACCGCTCCATGTTGCTGTAATATAAACCTTATACTCACCCGGATTAGAATAGAGATAGCGATATTCTTTAGGGTTTTCTGTGTTTTCAATATTGTTTAATGGGGCATCATTTTGATCGTACCAGTGAAAAATACCACCGACGCTAGAAGACTCGATAGCTATTATAGCATTTTCACCGTCACATAATTCTATCACATAGGGCGATGTCTGTTCAGGAATTTTAGGTGGAGCTGGTGTACGTTGTATTTCGTGCAGTTGGAAATTATTTAATAAGCCTATACCGGTTGCTACACTTACCTCAATCCGGTCGAATTGGCTACTTGGTACGACAGAGACAGTGTATTCATCGCCTGACGATAGCAAACCCAATAAGTCCAAAGACAGGAGGCTGCTTAACGGGGTTGAGGAAACAGGGGTGGGATTAAAACCGTTATAAGTATTAATGGTAACATCATTAAATAAACCGAGACTGAGGATGTTGGCGGGGACGGAAAACGTAACTGTGGCCGCCGAGCCAATTTCAGATTGGCTTGCAAAATGTGCGGATTGGGAGATAGTGCCATCGACCGATAAAAGCCCCCCGCTTATCGTGGAGAATGTTGTAAAGTTATTGTCAATGGCATCCAATGGATCAGACACATTTCCTCCTAATGATATGCCAGATCCGCCCACCGAGGTGCCGATAGCTTCAGAACAGCCGGTAGGCGTAGTTTCAAAGAATGCGTAATAGATGTTTGCGGTATTTGTTCCTAATGCAAGAGGTGATGATAGGGTTAATCTGACTGCATTGAAAGCACTTTGACTGGTAACTGCCACATATGTCATTCCATCGACCGAAGTGAATGAAGTAGATTGTGGCGTCACAAGGCTCCCGGTTGATGTGCTGGTACTGTTTGCGTATGTTTGAACAGAGATTTCACCTCCTAATAAAGCGGTTTCTGTAGTAAGCTTAAGATATACAATGGAATTTGCAGTGAGGGTTGTCGGGAATATTAGTTGTTGCCAAGCGGTGGCGGTCCCGAGTGTACTTTTGGCCGTTAGCGTAGTGAAATCTGTATAAGGAGGATTGACAGATAAAGTTGGACTTCCAATGGTCCCAGAATTTGTCAAACCTGAAGATGTATTCCCTTTTAGCTGCGCATCCGCATACACCCTTTGCCCATACCCCGCCTTCACCGCGCCAAGCAGCAACACGGCACAGACCACGAAAAAACGTAGGGACGAAAGCGGGTTGGATGTAACGTGATGGTACATATTAAATCATAGGCAGGGTTAGAAAAAATGAGGCGGTAGATGTCGTTCCTAAAAAATCAGGTTTAAACGTTGTTCTTCATGTGCAAAATATATCCGTCCTTCAAAGGTAATAACCACTTCAAGCCAGCCGCCCGTTCATTTTGTTCATATTCATTTTGTTCGGGGGGATTCATCAGCTTGGAAGCTGGCGGGTGGGAGAGTTGGGGGAGATTTTTTATCTTTGGTACCCTATGGTAAATATAAACATCTCCCCATTCAACGGTTCGACGAGCCATCAAACACCTTCCATGGGAGTCTACGGACAGGTAGAAGTGCGCTGGCACGACGGCGACGGCGATTGGGAAATCATATAAATCATTTCGCCAAGCCAAATGTATCCTACCCTGTCGTTCAGCTTTAGCCATCCCATGCGGAAGGATCTCGGGTTCCTCGCGGCCCCACCCGGGGGATTGATACCGCCATTGCTGCCGGCCGTAGGTTACCGCAACCGGGCCACGTATTTCATCCATGAAACGCTGCCGAGCTTCGGACTTTCGTTCGGTTTTATACAATTCATCTGTAACGGCCCCACATGGGGTAGATGGTATGCTTCCAACGATTGCATCGTCATCGGTTACTCCCTTGCGGGGAACAACCAATTGGCCATCCGCGGTTACGGCGATGCCATTGCCCCCAACCCGCATGATCAGTCCGGGTGCCCGGTGCCCTCCGGTCGGCACCGGCTTTTTGCAAATGCGGGTGTGCACCAGTGCTATTATGTGGTTTGCTCGCATGGCCTTCTGGATACCCTTGTCGAAGATTATCCGCCCTTGGCTAAACTCAAAAATATACCGGACGACTGGGAGACCCACCCGTGGCAACACTACCGCGCGACGGAAGAAGATTTCCGTATATTGGAAACCATCCGTACCTGCAACCGTACGGGGATGGATCGGCACCGGTTTGTGCAGCAACAGTTCGTGCGGCTCATGCGAAGGTATGCCGAGCGCATTGAACAATATGGCGATGACCCCAACAAACAGACCGAAACGCAGTTCCACCGAGCGGCAGACTACATCGACAAAAACTTCCGCGACCCGAAGCTCAGCTACACCCTTATCGCCGATGCGGTGAACCTATCGGTGGATGGGTTAAAGAAGGTGTTCCAGCGCCGTGGCTTCAAGGCCATACCCTACATCAATCTCCGCCGGTTGGACGAAGCTGCCCGTCTGCTCCGTACTACGGATACCCCCATCCGCGACATTGCCTACGGGGTGGGCTATGCCGATTCGAGCCATTTTTCGACACTTTTCCGCAATAAATTTTCACGAACACCCCGCGAGTATCGCAAAGCGCTGAAAAACAAATAAATATAGTTATCTATTCCTGATATCACCTTGCTGGTACACGGTAAATGTGCTGTGTATTCGTCTTTTTGCGGTGCATAATGTCGGAAAAGGGTATAAAATGGGGCGGGCAAATTTTATACCGTACCCTATCTTCCTAACGCCGCCTTCCTTTTCGTAGTAATTTGTTCCTATATAACGCAATGCAGTATGCAAAGAGAAGAAAATATGAACATGGAAAAGGTAAGAATTGGTAGCATGGGTATTCGGCCTGAACGTGTTTGGGTTGGGCAAATCCATGTAGGGGTTGGGCGTTCCGTACTCCGGTTTGAGCTAATCCATGTAGGGTTTAAGCAAATCCATGTAGGGGTTGCGCGTTCCGTACTCCGGTTTGAGCTAATCCATGTAGGGTTTGGGCGTTCCGTACTCCGGTTTGGGCTATCCGTACTCCGGTTTGGGCTAATCCATGTAGGGTTTGGGCTATCCGTACTCCGGTTTAGGCTAATCCATGTAGGGTTTAGGCAAATCCATGTAGGGGTTGCGCGTTCCGTACTCCGGTTTAGGCTAATCCATGTAGGGTTTAAGCAAATCCATGTAGGGGTTGCGCGTTCCGTACTCCGGTTTAGGCTAATCCATGTAGGGTTTAAGCAAATCCATGTAGGGTTTAGGCAAATCCGTATAGGGATTACGGAGGCCGTTGCGCCACGGGGCCCTCCATGTGTCACCATTCACAGACAGACCTGGGCCGACATAACTTCATTTTCTAACATTAAAATTTTAACGATCATGTCAATGACAATCTACAATTTCAAAAACTATTCAGACACGCAGTTAGACACGGAGGCTGAAAACGTATTTACCAAGATGACCGGGAACGCCAGTTTCCCAACCCCCACACCCGAACTCACGGTGCTGGAAACCCATCTGGAGGAATACCGTGCCGCGTTGGCGGAAGCTGCGCTGGGCGACCGTCACAAGGTGGAGGTAAAAAACCAAAAGCGCGCGCAATTGGAGTTTACACTGCGGGGTTTAGCCCTCTATGTTGAGCAGGTTGCCGCCGGTGACAAGGCCATCATCCTGAGTGCCGGCTTCGGCGTTCGGAAACCTGCAGAGGGCGCTGGCAACCTGCCGGACATTGCCGACTTCCGCGTGAAGTATGACGCGCCGGGCTCGGGTATGGCCCATTTGAGCGTGAAATACCAGCAAACTGCCCGCCTGTACCGGTTTGAGCACCGGCTGGTGGGTACGGAAGAATGGGTAACCACGACCGCGAGCCAATCGCGCGTAACACTGGAAGGGTTAGAAAGTTACCAGCAGTATGAGTTCCGTGCAGCGTATGTGGGGCCGGGGGTTAATCCGACGCCCCGTTTCAGTGAGACCCTGACCACGATCATCCTTTAGATCAGGTAAGCGCCTCGTCGGGTGCGCTGATGACGCCGGGCTGTTTCCTTCATGGGAGACCGCCCGGCTTTTTTACTGCTTCATCTTGCAAAACGTGCGGAAAAAGCCCTGTTGGGCAACTCGTACAGCAAAAGTGCGTATATTGGCTACCTGAAGGTTGGCCGGACAGCTGTACCAATTCGCATGTAAGAATAATAACGATGAAATATTTTTCGATGATCAAAAAAACGGGTTTGCTCTTGCCTGTTTTGATATTAACAACAACCCTCCTCGCTTCAACGGTCGAGGGACCCGACAAGCCCAACATCATCTATATCTATGCCGATGATTTAGGTTACGGCGAATTGGAGGCATATGGACAGCTCAAGATCAAAACGCCCAACCTGAATAGACTGGCGGATGAAGGCATCAAATTCACCCAGCATTATACCAGCATGCCGGTATGTGCGCCGGCACGCTGTATGCTGCTCACCGGAAAGCATGGCGGCCACGCCTATATCCGCGGAAACTATGAGCTTGGCGGTTTCGCCGACAGCCTCGAAGCGGGGCAGATGCCTTTGCCCGAAGGGACCTTTACCCTCCCCAAGATGTTGAAAAAGGCCGGCTATACAACGGGAATGGCCGGTAAGTGGGGGTTGGGGATGGGCCATACAACGGGCTCTCCCTTACGGCAAGGTTTTGATTTCTATGTTTCTGTGTTAGACCAGAAACAGGCGCATAACTTTTATCCCACCCATTTGTGGTTGAACGACGAGAAACTGATCCTGGATAACCCCGTAATTGATGTCCATAAAAAGCTTGACCCCGAAACCGCTACCGATGAAGACTTCGGGTACTATATCGGCAATGAATATTCGGGCGATGTGATGACGGAATATGCCCTTGAATTTATCGAGGAAAATAAGGGGAACCCATTCTTTTTATACCTGCCGTTCCCACAACCGCATGTTTCACTGCAGGCACCCCAAGCGTATATCGATCCCTACATTGGGAAGTTCGCGGGTGAAAAACCTTATCACGGACAGCAGGGGTATGCCGCGTCGAAGTATCCTTTGTCAACTTACGCGGCCATGATTACGTACTTGGATGCGCAAGTCGGCAAAATAATGGATAAAATAAAAGAACTCGGCCTCGACGAAAATACCATGATCATGTTTTCGAGTGATAACGGGGCAACGTTCAATGGCGGTGTGAAGGCCGAATTTTTCAATAGTGTGGCCGGGCTGCGGGGATTAAAGATGGATGTGTTTGAAGGCGGTATCCGTGAACCGTTCCTAGCGCGCTGGCCGGGAAAGATCAAAGCGGGAAGTACCAGCGATCTGGTGTCGGTGCAATACGACCTGATGGCTACCTTAGCGGAATTGACGGGGCAGGATGCAGGTAATACCGATGGCGTATCTTTTCTGCCCACCTTGCTGGGTAATCATACCGATCAGGAACAACGGGAGTATATTTACTGGGAATACCCCGAAAAAGGCGGGCAGGTGGCGATCCGCATGGGGGATTGGAAGGGCGTAAAGACACAGGTCCGGAAAAACGGTTATGCGAATGCGCCCTGGATGCTTTTCAATTTAAAAGAAGATCGGAATGAGACGACAGATCTGGCCGCAAGGTATCCTGATCTGGTCAAACGCTTCGACGAAATTGTCAGAAAAGAACATCAGCCCGCGCATATCAAGGAATGGGAAATCATTGATCCGAAGTTTCCCCGTAATTGATCCGTATACCATTCGCTTGCAAATATGAAGATCGCGTTGTAAATTGCCGCTGTTACGGCAATTATAAATCAATGAAACCGAAGGCCCCATCAATTGGCACATTAGTTCTTTGGCTTTGCATGGCATCCACCCTGTACGCGCAGCAGCGCCCGCAGTATACCCAGTACATCTTCAATGGCTTTTTGATGAATCCGGCCGTGGCGGGCATCGAACGCTATGCCGATGTGAAGCTGGGTGGACGTAGCCAATGGCATGGCTTGGAAGGGGCGCCGCAGACCGCATACCTATCGGCGCATCTACCGATCGGTGCCCGGCATATCCAAGACGGTGCCACCTCTTTCGGGGAGGGCGGGTACAATCCATACAGCAGGGGCTACAGCCACCGGTACCGCGCATCGGAACCACACCACGGTGCGGGTATCGTGCTACAGCACGACCGCGCCGCCCAATTCGTCCGCACAGATGCCATGCTGGCCTATGCGTACCACCTGCGCGTTACGGAGGCGATAAACCTTTCCGTAGGCGTCAATGCCGGGTTATCCCAAGTGCGGCTGGATAGGGTTGGTATAGACGGGGCAGGCGACCCGGTACTGGCCAACTATGCCGACAGCCGCATATCGCCCGATCTGGGCCTGGGCCTTTGGCTCTACGGCGCACGCTTTTTTATTGGTCTTTCCGGCCAGCAGCTGCTGGGTAACCCGCTCGCCTTTTCCGACAATGCGCGGCGCATGGGGGGCTACCAGCAATTTTTCCTCACGGCGGGCTACAAGCTGCATTTGGGCAGCGATATGGCCGTGGTGCCTTCGGTGCTGTTCAAACAAATGGCACGTATGCCTTTCGTGGGCGATTACAACCTGAAACTGGCCTTTCGCGACCGCCTTTGGGTGGGTGGCGGCTACCGAAACCATGAATCGTTCTCGGCCCTGGCGGGGGTCAACATCAGCGCGCTGTTCAACCTGAGCTATTCATACGATTTCAACACCGGTCCGGTGCGAACGCTGGCGCACGGCAGCCACGAGGTGGTGCTGGGTATCCTGCTCAACAACCGGTATAAGGTGTATTGTCCGCAGGTGATGTTTTAACCCGATGTAAACCCATGAAACGAATCGTCCCATCCTGCTGCCTGCTCTGCGCTGCGTTGTTCCTCGGCGACTACGCGGTAGCCCAGCTTACCTTGCGCGTTGATGCGCAGTTTTTTGAAGGCCGGGAAATCCGGAAAGTGGAAACAACGTCAGACGGCCACGTGTGGGTACTGGGCGACAACAATTTCATCGCCCGGGTTTCGCCCGATGACGGCGTGGAAGACTTCACGGCGCTCTTTGCGGCTCATTCGACCAAACCCTTTACCGATATCAGCGCACACCATGCCGACACGCTGCTGCTGGGCACCGCGGGCGACTATGCTTTCCTGTTTACGGGTGGCGCCGTGCAGCAACTGGGGCCTTCCATGGGGGTCCATATCCCCAACATCACCGGCGTCGCTATTCCCAAGCAATTTTATTTGACCATACCCGGCCATGCTGCGACATCATATACCCAAATGGTCCTGACCGCCGGCTGGGAAACCTTCGGACGAATGTCCGATGGGCGGTTCGCGGGCGGTGCCGCAGACCTGAAATCGACGCCGCAGACCCCGGTAACCACACGTTGGTGGCAGAACGATCGGAAGGGCTTTGTATATACCCATCATTATGCGGAAAACCATGCGTGGTTGCCAAACTGTTACGGAAGGGAGATATCCGCATTCGAATTGTTCATGCCGTGGTCCATCAATGGCCTTCAACAGGCGTTCGTAGACCAGGCGGGCGACCCCAGAAGTATCCGCGCGGCTTTTTACACGCCGAGGGTAAAGTTGGAAGGCTTGGTTAGGCCCGGTTTTTTTTGGGCGGGTGAATCGGGCCTCAATTTTTCGCAGCAGACGTTCGACTGCTTTGCCCGGTCCACCCCGATCCCTTTTTTCAACGGTAAGGAGGTCTCATGCATTACAGACATCAATGCTTTGGCTGCCCATCCCGATTACCTTTCGTTTCTGGTCGTGGGCACATCGGCTGGCCTTTTCGTATCCAGCGAGAGCCAGAAAAGGCAGGTGGAAACGGATTATCTGCAAAGCAGTGCACTGGGCAGCCGCCGCATCAACGACATGGAAAGCTTCAGTACGGGGTCGCCCAGTGAATTTGACGGCCAATACGGCTATACGGATGCCATTTGTGAGAAATGGCTGTACGTGGGTACGGAAGATGGCTTGTTTAAAATGGATTACACGATTGCCGCAGCTTCGTATAGCCACGTAGGCCAAACGGTGTACAAGAATGGTACGCGGGTGGAAGGGACGTCGGTGACGGCCTGCCCCGGCGGAAATGATGTGCTTTACATTCCCCTTTTTCTCGATAGCAACAACGCCATCCAATGGCAACTGGATGGCGAAAACATCAGCGGCGCCGACACCATCATGGTGCCGCTCACGAAGCCGGGCGTGTACCGCGCCGTGATGTGGTCGGCGTGTGAGAACATCGAAATTTATTCTCCCGAAATCACCGTGGAGATGGCCGAAATGCCGGAGTTCACGTTTGACTATCCGGATACCGTGGACCTCTGCCTGGGCAACGCGTTCCTGATGGAGGTGACCGATGGGCAGCCGGACTATACTTACCAATGGTATTGGAATGGCACCGCGCTGACCGACGAGACCAATCCTTCTTTTTCCGCCACCATGGCCGGTACCTATTACGTGGGGGTGCGCACCTGTGGCGATAACATTATTTTCTCCGATTCGGTTACCATACGCGTGCACCAACTGCAAAAGCCCCAGTCGCCCGACACGGATATCCACATCTGCGAAGGGGAGCCCGGTCGGCTCAGGCTCCGCGGTTATGCGCCCGAAGTGACCGCGCGCTGGTACCGCGATGGCGTGCTGATACCCGGCGAGTCAGACACTGTATTGACGATTACGCAGTCCGGCATGTATGCCGTAGAGGTTGTGCAGGGCGACTGCTCGGTGATGTCCGATGAGCTGTCCGTCCAATTTGTTGCATTGCCCGAGGCAACGATAACGGCCACTAGCGAGGCACCGCTATGCCCCGGCACATCGACTACCCTTACAGCCGACCATGCCGACGGCGAAACATACACCTACCGGTGGTCTACGGGCGCAACCACGCGGAGCATCACGGTGGGGCAAGCCGGCGAGTATACCTTGGTGCTAACCAACGCGGCGGGTTGCGCCGATACGACGTCCATCGAGGTACAGGCATACGACCCGCTGCCGGCACCGCCGATACGTGATACCGTGCTTTGCAGCACGGCAGGAGAGGTGGTCCGTATCGAGGCCCCTGAGGGATATGCCGCATACCGGTGGAGTGGCGGTGTGGGCAATGGCCGCTATGTAACCATTGCCGCACCCGGAACCTATTCGCTGGAGGTATGGGATGAAAACGGCTGCACCGCTACGGCCACTTTCGACGTGAGAGCCTACTGCGAAGATCTCATCATTCCGAACCTCTTTTCGCCCAATGGCGATGGCGTCAATGACGAGTGGGTGATCGGTGGGCTGGAAGATGGGGGCGCCGTGGTGACGGTTTTCGATCGCAATGGGCAGATCGTCTTCCAGTCGCGCGGCTATGCCACCCCGTGGGATGGCCTATACCGCGGAGGCTTGGTGCCGGTGGGCGCCTATTACTACCGCATCATCACGTCAACAGGCGAAGCATTCAAAGGGGCGTTGAATGTGTTGTATTAACGGGTTGTCCATATCGCCCGAAAAAATGCTAGCTTTACGCCATCGTTTTGCGAAAGTTAACCATGGAAGAAACGCAACCCATCATCAGTATCACCGGCCTTGAAAAATGGTACGGTAGCAAGCATATCCTTAAAGGCATCGACCTCGATATCTATCCGGGCCAAATTATCGGTTACATCGGGCCGAACGGCGCGG
>NZ_JBMQOC010000097.1:0-4568 GCF_053550995.1 Parapedobacter sp. | reverse complement strand
TACGGCGGCCGCGATGACCACCCCGAACTCTCGAAACAGCCGCCCCACGAAACCCTCCATAAACATCACCGGCAAGAATACGGCGGCCAAGGTAACGGAGATCGATATTACGGCGAAGAAAATCTCATTTGCCCCTTTGATGGCCGCCATAATCGGCGACATCCCCTCCTCCACCTTCTTGTAAATATTCTCGGTAACCACGATGCCGTCATCCACCACCAAACCCGTGGCCAATACAATGGCCAGCAACGTTAACACATTGACCGAGAATCCAAACAGGTACATCACGAAAAACGTGGCAATGAGCGATACGGGTATATCGATCAGCGGCCGGAACGCGATAGCCCAGTCACGGAAAAAGAGGAAAATAATCAAAATCACCAAGATCAGTGCAATGATGATGGTTTCGGCAACTTCGGTAACCGACCGTTTGATAAATAGCGTATTGTCTATCGCTACATCCATCACAACGTCGGCAGGCACTTCATTTTTAAGTTGGTCGAAGCGGTCATAAAACGCATTGGCAATATCAATGTAATTGGTGCCGGGCTGCGGTATAATGGCCATGGCGGCCATAATGGAATTAGACTCCCGGAATTCGCTTTCGAGTTGTTCGGGGCCAAGTACGGCAGTGCCGATGTCGCCAAACCGGATAATCCGATCACCTTCCGATCGGATTATCAAGTTATTAAATTCTTCTTCCGTGGTTAGGTTCCCTACCGTTTTTATGGCCAGTTCGGTATTCTCACCCATGATTTTTCCCGAGGGCAGCTCCACGTTCTGGCGGTTCAATGCATTGCGCACATCCAATGGGGTAAGCCCGTAGGCCGAAAGCCGCATGGGGTCGATCCACAAACGCATCGCATAGCGCTTTTCGCCCCATATCTGTACCGAACTCACCCCCGGCAAGGTCTGTAGCCGTTGGGCGATTACGTTATCAGCGATTTCGCCGAGTTCGAGTGGAGACCGGGACTCGCTTTGCACGGTCATCACGATAATCGGATCGGAATCGGCGTCGGCCTTGGATACCACTGGCGGCGCATCGATATCCTGGGGTAAGCTGCGCATGGCCTGCGAGACCTTATCCCGCACATCATTGGCCGCCTCTTCCAAGTCTTTGCTTAACAAAAACTCGATATTGATGCGGCTGGAACCTTGGCTACTCGACGACGATATGTTACGAATTCCATCGATTTGGTTAATCGAGCGTTCCAACGGTTCCGTAATCTGCGATTCGATGATATCGGGGTTGGCCCCCGCATAGTTGGTGCGTACAGATACGATCGGCGGGTCGATCGATGGGAATTCGCGGACACCCAAAAACGTATATCCGATAACGCCGAATAAAATAAGCATCAGGTTCATCACAATGGTGAGAACCGGCCTTTTAATACTGGTGGTGGAGAGACTCATACGCTTATGGTTTAATCCTATTCATCAACCTTCACGGTTACCGGCATCCCGTCGGCGAGCGACATGATTCCCGAAGTGAGTACCGTATCGCCGATTGCCACCCCCTCGGTAATCAACACGTCCGTTCGGGTACGGTTTTCGGCTTCCACCGGTGTCGCAGCGGCCTTACCGTTTTTCAATAAAAACACCTGTTTGCCATTTTGCACCGGGATAACCGCTTCCGTTGGTACCAATACCGCATCTTCGGTATGGTCCAATGGCAGCTCAATACGGGCGAAGGCGCCCGGGAACAGCCTTTCTCCGGGGTTTTCAGCAACCGCCCGGATGCTGATGGTCCGAGTAGCTGCGTCTACACCCGGTTCAATCGCATAAATTTCGGCGTGGTATTTCGCTTCCGACCCGCTGACGCTAAAGGTCAACCCCTGCCCCACCTTTATTTGGCCGCTGTATTTCTCGGGCACAGAAAACAGCACTTTAACGGGATTGATGCGCAGCAAATTGGCTACCACGGTAGAAGGGGTTAAGTACTCGCCCTCCGAAATCGACCGGAGCCCAATCTTACCATTGAAGGGTGCGCGGACGGTGGTTTTTGCGATCTGGGCGCGGATCAACTCCGTCTGGGCCTTCGCCGATTCATAATCCGCATGCGCCACGTCATACTCCTGTTGGCTGATAGCTTCCTTTTCCAACAAGAGGCGCGCACGCTCCTCGTTGTCTTCTGCCAATTGTTCGCTGCTCTGCGCCTGGATGAGGCGGGCCTGCAATTCCGAATCATCGATGCGTAGCAGTACCTGGCCCTTTTGTACGGCAGCCCCCTCCCGGAACGTCAATGCCCTTACCACGCCCGATACTTCACTGCGGATCTGAACCTGCTCATCGGGTTCGATCGAACCCGAGAGGGTGATGGTGTTGGAAAATGCCCTGGGTACCACCACGATGGCATTAACCTCCATGGGCCCCGTGCCTTGTGATTGTTCCGGCGCCGCAACTTTGGGCTTAGGATTGCGCGTGAGCCAATAGCTTATGGCGGCCACAGCAATGACGGCTATCGCGATAAAAAGGTATTTTTTCTTCATGTTAGTATCTGAAACCTATCCCGCAAAAAACATAAATATACAGCTTTCTGCCAGCCAAAACTACTGGAATCATCAAGTATTTCGCAGCTGTATCACATTTTTTACGGAAAAACACGCCGCCTAGCACGGCCGCGCGCCGGGCGGCGACTAACTATACCTATCCAATACCAGCAAACCCAACAATCCCTCGATGGAAACGAGCACGTCGGCTGCCGGCATGCCCAATGCCACTCCCACCACCAACGATTTGATTATCAGCGAGAAGAAAGCACTCAACTTAAAGACAACCACCAGAAGAAGCAACAACAAAATGCCGCCGGCAACAATAATGATTGGCATCATATGATATAATGTAACAGTATAATTGGGTCAAAACTCATCTTTCAGCCGATCATATAGACGCTCAAACAGCGCGAAGCTATCCATATACCGGCGATGGGCGTGGATATCGGGTTCACACACCACGTTGCTCGACTGGCCGTCGATCATGTCAAAGCCCGAAACCTTGCCCAACGCATCCAACGCCACGAGACAAGCGCCCTTGGCGGCATCCTGTACACCTTCATCCGACACCAACACGCGCTTATTGAAAACATCGGCCAGCAATTGCACCCAGAAAGGAGCTCGTGCAAACCCACCGTTCGCATGGATAACCTTGATGGGGCCGGCGATTTCTTCCAGTGCCTTCCCAACGCTGTACAATCCATATACGATTCCCTCCAGCACCGCCCGTGTGAAGTGCGCTTTGGTATGGTGCAGCTGCACCCCGAAAAAGACTCCTTTTGCATTTGCATCCCAGTGGGGTGCCCGTTCGCCCGCAAGATACGGCAAAAACAGCAGCCCGTCGGCACCGGGCGCGACGGTCGATGCTTCGGCTACCAGTTGTTGGTATGCGTGCGTACCCCCAAGGGCACCCCCACCGAAATGATCGCGGTACCAACGAAACACCATGCCGCCACTATTCACCGCCCCGCCTACTACAAACAGGCGTTTGGTGAGCACATAGCAAAATGTACGGGCTTTTTTATCTGTTTGCGGCGTTTCCACCACCATGCGTATCGCCCCACTCGTACCGATCGTTACGGCCGCATCGCCGGGAGCCACCGCACCGGCCCCCAAATTGGCCAAGCAGCCATCGCTGGCCCCAACCACAAAAGGCGTATCTTCTGGAATACCCATAACGCTCGCCAGTTGGGCAGGCAGGCCCGACAACGTGTAGGTAATCGGAACCGGGTCGGAAAGCTGTGCGGCTGAAATACCTGCCCATGCCAGCGCCGGCCGATACCATTGGAAAGCGTGGATGTCAAAAAGCCCCGTTGCCGACGCAATGGATTCATCTACGATGTAGCGGCCAAATAACCGGTGGAAAACATACTCCTTGATGGAAATGAATTTCCGGGCCGCTTGGAAGATGGCCGGCATTTCCGCGCGTAGCCAGCAAAGCTTGCAGAGCGGCGACATGGCGTGGATCGGCGTGCCGGTTTTCAAATAAATATCAAGCCCTTTATCCGTGCGTTTGAGTTCCTCGGCAAACGAGGCACTGCGCGTATCGGCCCAGATGATGCAGTTAGTAAGCGGCCGGTCATGCTCGTCCATGGCGATAAGCCCGTGCATGGCACTGCTGAATCCAATGGCTATGCATTCCGCCCGCGCCCCATTGCCGTTCACCTTCCCCACCAACCGTGCAATGGCATTTACGACCGCATCGAACAACACGGCCGGATCTTGTTCAAACCATCCCGGCTGGGGGGTCGTCAATTCATAATCGACCTGTTCATGCGCTAGCGCATGCCCCGCCGTGTGGAAGGCCACGGCTTTGGTCGCTGAAGTTCCGATGTCTACACCGATAATGATGTCCATGGGTGAGGGGGTAGTTTACATCACAAACATAGATAAATTGCATTGGAAATACAGAAACCCGCTCAGGTTTTATAATTTTTCATTAACATTGCATCCATCATTATCAACTAAAATATGTTGAAATTCGGTTGTTTTTTAGTTGCCATTGTCGGCACGGTGTGTGCGCATGCGCAGGGAACCAGCGAGATCGATCATTTCGTTGTATAGGAAAACCTCATT
>NZ_JBMQOC010000096.1:0-9296 GCF_053550995.1 Parapedobacter sp. | reverse complement strand
TGGGGAAGCCGGGCATCAGCGAGCAGCAGCTATCAGCTGCGGTGCAGCATGTGGCACAACAGGCTGGCGGCACCCTGGCTTACCCCACCATTCTCTCCGTACGTGGCGAAGTGCTGCACAACCATTACCATGGCAACGTGTTGCAGGAAGGCGATTTGGTGCTCAACGATTCAGGGGCGGAAACCGTTATGGGATATGCTGGCGATCTCACCCGTACGTTTCCGGCCGGCAGGGCATTTACCACCCAGCAGAAAGAAGCCTATCAGGTGGTATTGGATGCGCTTGCATCGGCTACGGCCGAACTCAAGCCCGGTGTCCGTTACCTCGACATCCACCTGCAAGCCTGCCGTATGCTTACCGAAGGGTTGAAAGCCCTGGGCTTGATGCGTGGGGACACGGAAGAAGCGGTGGCCGCAGGCGCCCATACTTTATTCTTCCAATGCGGTACCGGCCACCTAATGGGATTGGATGTCCATGACATGGAAGATTTGGGCGAACAGTATGTGGGTTACACCGATACGCTCCGCAAAGACACCACCACATTCGGTCTTAAATCGCTTCGATTGGGCAAGGAACTGGAAGCCGGCTACGTGCTGACCGTAGAGCCGGGTCTATATTTCATTCCGGAACTGATTGACCGATGGAAAGCCGAAAATGAACTCGCACAATTCATCGATTACAAAAAAGTGGAAACCTTCAGGGGATTTGGAGGCATCCGCGTGGAAGATGATCTGCTCATCACCGTAAACGGGCATCGGATACTCGGGAAGCCGTTAGCAAAAACGGTGGCCGAAATTGAAGAAATACGAGCCAGCATTTAATGTGGGAGGTTGAGCAAATCGCAAAAAGCAAAAAAACATGAATAGAATTAAGTTTCGAAACTACCTATATTGCTTCAGTGCACTGGCAGCGTTGTTATTTACGACTTTCGATATCGCCCGCGCGCAATTCGGGCAGCACGTGCACTGGTCCGCCGATGGAAACGCAATCATCAAGGTCATGGCGGGCGAAATTGTCCAAGAGGCAGTGGCCGATCCGGCGCGACGTACCGTGCTAGCTACCCAAGCCGACCTGACGCCTGCCGGAAGCGACACGCCATTGGCCGTCCGGCGGTTTTCATTAACGACAGACGGCAGTAAAATACTTGTCAATACCAATACCAAGCGCGTATGGCGTTACGACACCCGCGGTGATTATTGGGTATTCGACCGTGGCGATAAATCACTTACCCAACTCGGTAAGACCTTGCCCGAATCATCGCTCATGTACGCCAAGTTGTCGCCGGATGGAACGTTTGCCGCCTATGTGAGCGGCCATAATTTGTACATAGAGGCACTGGCCACCGGAACCATCACACCTCTTACTACCGACGGCGCCGACCGCATTATCCATGGCACGTTCGACTGGGCTTATGAAGAAGAGTTCGGTTGCCGCGACGGATTCCGTTGGTCGCCCGATGGGAAACGGATTGCTTATTGGACCATAGATGCACGTACCATCCGTAATTTCCTGATGATCAACAATACGGATTCAACTTACTCCTATACCATCCCCGTCGAATACCCAAAGGTGGGTGAAGCACCGAGTGCCGCATTCCTCTCTGTGGTAACCGTAGATAACGGCCATACGGTGAACATAGACGTCCCGGGCGACCCGGCACAGCATTATCTTCCTCGAATGGAGTGGGCAGCAGGTGGCAACGAACTGGTTTTCCAACAGCTTGACCGCAAACAACAAAAAAGCAACATCTACCTGGCCAACGCAACCAACGGCAACTGCAAGTTGGTTTATACCGAGGTGGACAGCGCTTGGATAGACAGCAAGGCCCGGTGGAATCACGACGATCCTACTGGCTGGATCTGGATAAACAGCGGAAAGGAATTTATCTGGGTCAGCGAGAAGGATGGCTGGCGGCACATCTACCGCATCGATCGCGAGGGGAATGAAAAGCGGATCACAGACGGCGACTACGACATCATGGGTATCGATTGCATCGATGAAAAAGAGGGCTATGTCTATTTCTCCGCATCACCCGATAATGCGACCCAAAAATACCTTTACCGAATCGGGTTGGACGGTGGTGAAGCCGATCGGCTAACCCCAGAGAACCGGGCCGGCACCCATAACTACACCATCTCACCTAACGGCAGGGTGGCCATCCATCGATACAGCAGCCATACCGCAAACCTATCCGGACATGTAGTCAGCCTCCCCAATCACCAAACCCGCATGGAGGGCGTCTATAGCGAGTTGCCAGCCGATGCCCCGAAAACCGAATTTTTCAGCATCACTACCGTCGACGGCGTAGAGATGGATGGCTGGATGGTCAAACCTACCAACTTCGATCCTAACAAAAAATACCCGGTAGTGTTCTATGTTTATGGCGAGCCGGCCGCACAGACCGTTACCGATCAATACGGGGTGGGCCGCAATAGGCTTTATAAAGGGAGCATGGCCGACGACGGCTACCTGTATATCTCCCTTGATAACCGTGGTACACCGGCACCAAAAGGGCGTGCGTGGCGGAAAGCCATCTATAAAAACATCGGTATAAACAACATCCGCGACCAAGCCATGGGCGCCCGGGAAATCCTGAAATGGCCATTCGTCGATCCCGATCGTATAGCCGTGTGGGGATGGAGCGGTGGTGGGTCGTCTACCCTAAACCTCCTATTCAAATACCCCGATATCTACCAGACGGGCATCGCCATCGCGGCGGTGGGCAATCAGTTGATGTATGACAATATCTACCAGGAGCGCTATATGGGGCTGCCGCAAGAGGACCGGAATCCCTTTATCGAGGGATCGCCCGTGACACACGCCCAGCATCTGCGCGGTAATTTGCTGTACATCCACGGGACCGCTGACGACAATGTGCATTACCAGAACGCCGAGTTACTCATCAACGAGCTAGTAAAACACAATAAACAATTTTCACTCATGGCCTACCCCAACCGTAGCCATAGTATCAGTGAAGGTGAAGGCACACAGGCCCACCTTTCCACATTATATACCGATTACCTCAAGCAGCATTGTCCGCCGGGTGGACGTTGATGTGTAATTAGATTTTAGATTTCTTTACGGTAAAAGAGAGCAAACAGCAAAACGGCAAAAAATGAAACTCCTATTAACGATAAGCTTATTAACGTGTACGTTTATGGATAGCCATGCGCAATTGCTGAAAGCCCGCGAGCTATTCGGTAGAGCCGACTCCCTCCGTGGCCAGCTTACACCGCTGCGCACATGCTACGACATCAATTATTATCATTTGGATGTACGTGTTGACCCCGACAACCGGTACATCGTTGGCTCCAATCTGTTTCTGTTTACGGCAACCACCGATTTCGACCGCTTACAGTTCGACCTGTTCGACAACCTACGCCTCGACAGTGTAAAATACCGCGGACAGCTGCTCCCTTTCGAACGGGAGTTTAACGCCGTGTTCATCGATTTCCCCAAACCTATCGGTGCCGGCCAGCTTGATTCGTTCATCGTATACTACGCAGGCCACCCCGTGCAAGCCAAACGGGCACCGTGGGACGGCGGCTTCGATTTCAAGAAAGACAGCAACGGAAAGCATTGGATTGCCACTGCTTGCCAAGGCTTGGGTGCCAGTGTATGGTGGCCCAACAAAGACCATCAGTCGGACGAAGTGGACAGTATGCTCATCAGCATCAGCGTACCCAATGGCCTCACCAACGTGTCTAACGGCCGACTCCGGGACAGCGAGGACCTGGGCGACGGCTATACACGTTTCAACTGGTTTGTAAGCAACCCGATAAACAATTACAACGTGGCGGCCAACATTGGCGACTACGTGCATTTTACGGATACATTTCAGGGGGAGAAAGGGGTACTCGACCTCGACTACTGGGTGCTACGCGAAAATGAGGCGAAGGCAAAAAAGCATTTCGATGCCAACGTAAAACCCATGCTCCGCGCCTTTGAATATTGGTTCGGCCCCTATCCGTTCTATACCGATGGATTCAAGTTGGTGGAAACTGCCCACTTGGGCATGGAACACCAAAGCGCCATCGCTTACGGCAACAAATACCAAAACGGCTACCTTGGCCGCGATGGGTCGGGCACCGGATGGGGCAACAAATGGGATTTCATCATCGTGCACGAAGCGGGGCACGAATGGTTCGGCAACAACATCACCTCAAAGGACCTGGCGGATATGTGGATACACGAAAGCTTCACCAACTACTCCGAATCGCTATATATCGACTACCACTTCGGTAAACGCGCGGGGCTGGAATACGTACACGGCAACCGGCGCGGCATCCAAAATCTCGCGCCTATCATCGGCAAGTACCAGGTAAACAACGAGGGATCCGGCGATATGTACAACAAAGGTGGCGTGCTGCACAACATGGTGCGTACCATCATCGACGACGACGGAAAATGGCGGCAAATACTCCGGGGTCTCAACAGCAAGTTCTACCACAGCACCGTAGACTATGACGATATTGTCAACTACATCAGCGAGCAGTCTGGAAAAGACCTCTCGAAGGTGTATGCACAATACGTGCGCTACGCCAGTATCCCAACACTCGAATTTACTTTCTCAGAAGATGGCAAGGCGTTCTGCCGCTGGATTGCTGACGTACGCGACTTCGATATGCCGGTACGCGTCCGTACCAAAGGAGGCTCTTATCAATTCATCCAGCCCACGCGGCAATTTACGCCCGTCAGCATCCCGGGGCTTACACGCGACAACCTCGACGTGGACACATTCAACTTCTACATCGGTGTTTTGGTGGAATAGCTTCGCTAATTGTTAATGAATACCACCTTGCGGTGGTCATACATACTCACTTCATTGATGAACCCACACAACTCCGTGTAGCGGTCAGCCGGATAAGTGCCCTCGCGCAATACCAGCAGACGTCGATAAGAAAGCTGGTTACCTGTCTGTTCCATGGTGAGCTCGAACCGGCCAAAAGGGCTGTCTAACGTGATTTTCCAGGGTCCGTCCACCACGGTATAGCCGTCCGGCAATGTATAGGTGAGGTGATCTTCATCCGTGAAGCCCCTATTTACATAAACTGCTTGTTTTCTATTATTTAAATCGGGTATGCTAAACTGCCTATTGAAAATATTGGGCAGCAAGAACGTCTGGGTACCGTTTGAGGGGGCATAGCGCGGCATAGTCACATCCAGGTTTTCTATAAGCGTCGGAGCGTCATCCACCTGCTTTTCGTAGTCGACATGCTCAAAGCCGATGTGGTCAATATCATAAGCATCCTTTAATAACTTCATTTGCGCGGCACCACTGCTTTCGGCTATCTCTAGATGGTTATCGTACTGCCCACCGGAAAAGATCGTGCGCATCTGGCCAGACACGGTGCCATCCTCGGCCAGTTGCAGGTCGGCATGGCGTTTTTGCGTACTTACCGGCGCAGCAAAGGTTGGGGTGCGCAATAGCTTCCCCCCTTCGGGCGTACAGGCCCAAACGGTCCGGTCGTCCGTAAACGACCCCAAGAAACCGAATGGCAGCCGCTGGCTGGTACATTCCAACCAAACGGTATCTTGCTCAAGCGGCACACATAGGATCACATGGTTCCCCTGATCCATACTGGCAAAATCAACCCGGATATCACGCTTGGCATTTCCTGCCTCCACTACACAATAATAAGAAGGGATATCCACCACTGCCAATAGCGCCCGCATGTAATTGACCAGCCCCTTGCAATCCCCGTAGCCAAGCCGATCAACCACTGCCGCCGCCGTAGGCTTAAATCCACCGATACCGATCTGCACACTCACATATCGGGTCTTGCGTTGCAGATAGCCATAGAGTGCCGCAGCTTTTTCCTTATCGCTCGCCAATCCGTCTACCAGCTTGTTAACCTCAGCGACCGTCTGCGCAGAAAGCTCCATTCCATCCGAAAGAAGTGCATCAAACATCCAACCACCGAGCTCTTCCCAATTGGTATACTGTCCGTTATGTTTATAATATTCAAAATAAACAGGAGCAACCCTTACGATCGTCTTATAGGTTTCTGGATCAGGACTGTAAGGCTCATACTGCCTTGCCGGGAGGTTATCGGCGGCCCACGTCGTGGCGTGACGGCCGTCATCCACATGATGTACCGGCTCGCCGGAGTAGTTCGTTACAATTACCCGCACCTCATCTTCTTCCGCACAAATAAACGTGTATTGGCTATGTTGCACCGCAACATCCCAATAGGCTTCCGGACGCCAAGCGGGGATAATCAAATTCTGTTTCCGCTCCACTTCGTAGCTATAGGCCACCGTATAGGGATAACCCGCCACTGCAGGGAGGAAATGCTTTACCCGGCTGTCTTCATACAACGAAAAATCGCTAACAGCGCTCTCATCCCGGCAATCGCGCTTCGTAAATTTCCGCAGTTGGAAACCCATCTCGTCATACACAGCCCCTGAAATTTGCTTAATCGAGGTAGCTTTGTCGTAGTGGATCACCAGCCGAGCCCGCTCCTCGCCAGCGGGATTGAAAACCGTGATGGCGCGGTCTACGCGATAGCGCACCTTGGTCGGCGAAATCATGTCGACCACGATTTCCTCGTGGCGGACCACGGCGTCGGCGCGACTTTTGAGCGTGGCAGGAATATGTGCCACCGCATAGTCCGACTGGGCAGTTGCACGCAACAGGCCCACCGATACGATTACCAATATCACTAATCCAACTCTCATTGCTCCCTCTTTAAACGCAAGACCACATCGATTTTTTCCTGCTGGATGATCCGGCTGAAAAATTCCTTTAACGCAAAATAACTTTCTGGCGGGTATGTGGATTTATTCAGTGCCAGCAATTGGGAAAAAGTCAATACGCTGTTATCCAGCTGGGTCTGCGAAAGGTAGCGACCGCCATTGTTTTCCAAAGCCATCCTGTAATCTTCAGGCTTGGCAACCAGTTCATAGTCCGATGGCAGTTCGATGCTCATCGATACGCGTACCTCACTGGCGGATCCCATATCTACGGGATAGGTACGCTCGTCTAGGTTGAACGGATTCTTATTTATCCGATTAATAAAAAACGGATTGAAAAACAGCTCCCCCGCCTGTAAGCTATCATATAATTTCACCGTAATGTCATAGTGTTCAACGAATGGCTTATCCAGCTCAGTCGCTCCCAAAACTTCACCCGATTCGATCTGGAGACCCGCAAGCTTCTCGTCGCGGTGTTCGACATATTCCGCTGTTGTATTGTAATCGGCCAGTTCCTTGCGTTTGCGCCAGGCGGCATAACCATAACTGTTCGTCGTTAGGCGGCCCCGCAATAGACCATCCGCCCCCAATTTAGCCGTCAACATATGTTGTGTGGTGGATTTCTGTGAAGATTCCGGGACGATCCAATACGAGGAGTCCTTCAAGCTGACGACGCGTGCCTTGCCGTTGATGCAATGCAATGGTAGCAATCCAAACGGCAATAATGGATCCGACGCATCCAGCAGGTAATAGGTATCGCCGATATTAACCTTGGCAATCACATAATTGAAATCACTGAGCACCGGATGCACATCGTTGACCAGGCCGTTATCGCGCGTGGAGAGGATGACGGCCTCCCCATCCAACCCAGCGGCACGCAGGCCGGCAATCAGGGAAAGATTGATGTCGCCGATATTCCCAGACCGCCGCTCCAATGCCTTGCTGACTCCGGATTCGCTGTATTTGCCCAAGTACCGATTCCATTTGATATGCCGCTGTATGTACTGGTAAATGGCCTTTGCTTTACCTAAATCGTCCAACGTACCCGTTAGGATGGTTGGTAAAATCGGTTTGAACGCATGGTCGTGCTTCATTTGTCGACCGAAATCGGCACGCGTTACCAATTCACGGTCCACATTTTTCCATTCCTTTGTAATCTTGATATTAGCCCCATTGAGCCTGTAAATATCGGAAAGCTCAAAGTAAATAGCTGATTTAAAATTACTTGGAGCTGTCATATAATCTTCAGATACAAATGCAGGTATATCTTTCATCCCATAGGTTATATGCGAGCAATCGATGTCACGGCCCACAATCCGGAACGCCCCTCGGGCAATCTTGGCATCCTGCTTATCGAGTGGATAAGGCCCCCGCAAAATAACATTATAGTGATACATTGCCGGGATAATGGCCTCAAACAAACTGTTGATTTTTGGGATGTCATCTTGTAGGTACCAGGTACGGAAATTGAAAATATGCGGCGATCGTAATCGATAACTGTATTCAATGATACAGCCATCTTGTAAATTAGGAAACGTAAATTTGGTGTGTGTGAGGTATTTACTTACCGCTTCGGTAAACAGTTGGTCCTTATCTAGCGGCACGGTCACCAACCTCCCCCCTTCCACGTTGATGGTCACGGCTTTCACTTCGGAAATCTCATCCGCCCGTTCGCCACTCTCGTCTTTATGCGTAGGTATCACGACCGTCGCGTGCCGATAGCCATCGCTATTGAAAATCTTTATACGTACATGGTATTCCACCACCAACTGGGTATAACCCCTCGTGTCGTCGTAAACCATGTAGGCTTTGCCGTATTCGTTCAATACGGCAGCATTCGAAAAACTGTCCAGGTCATTTTTTTCTAGTTTCAAGTCCCCTGCCGTAAGTGAACCGAAGACAAAATCTTGGCCATGAGCACACATACCCAGAAGCATTGAAAAAGCGAAGGCGAAGCAGGTTTTTACCATAGTTGAAGCAACAGATTAACGGATGAATATAAATCGGATATTGTGGATAAAGTTATCAGTTTTTTTGGTAGGTTTGCACATTATTTAAAAATCTTATCATATTTGCCGGATGGGCTTATTTAACTGGTTTACACAAGAAGTTGCTATTGATTTGGGTACGGCAAACACCCTCATTATCCATAATGACAAAGTGGTGGTGGATGAACCATCTATCGTGGCGTTCGACCGCACCACGAACAAGGTCATTGCCATAGGGCGCCAGGCCATGCAAATGGAGGGTAAAACGCATGACAACATCCGGACCGTAAGGCCTCTGAAAGATGGGGTCATTGCCGACTTCAACGCGGCCGAGCACATGATCCGTGGCATGATTAAGATGGTCAATAACGGCAAGGGCTGGTTTTTCCCGTCGTTGCGAATGGTCATTTGTATCCCCTCGGGGATTACCGAGGTGGAAAAACGGGCCGTGCGCGACTCTGCCGAAATCGCGGGGGCCAAGGAAGTGTATTTGGTGCACGAACCCATGGCTGCCGCCGTTGGTATCGGTATCGATGTCGAAGAGCCCATGGGCAACCTGGTGATTGATATCGGCGGTGGTACGACCGAAATCGCAGTCATTGCATTATCCGG
>NZ_JBMQOC010000095.1:0-24555 GCF_053550995.1 Parapedobacter sp. | reverse complement strand
TGTTGATTAACAAAGAACCTTCGTTGTATAACAACGAGCCTATGTTGATTAACAAAGAACCTTCGTTGTATAACAACGAGCCTATGTTGATTAACAAAGAACCTTCGTTGTATAACAACGAGCCTATGCTGATTAACAATAAAGTAGCGCTATCGGATTTGCTTTACCACGTATCTTTCCCTAATTTTGCGCCCCTAAACAAGCACGTTAATGGCAGACAATTCCATGCAGATATCCAAGACATACAATCCTAGGGAGGCCGAAGACAAGTGGTATTCCTATTGGATGGAAAACGGTTTTTTCCGGTCGGTACCCGACGAGCGGGAGCCCTACACCATCGTGATGCCGCCACCCAACGTAACGGGCGTACTCCACATGGGCCACATGCTCAACAACACCATACAGGACGTGCTCATCCGCCGTGCCCGCATGCAGGGCAAGAACGCGTGCTGGGTACCGGGCACCGACCACGCGTCCATCGCCACCGAGGCGAAGGTCGTGGCCATGCTTAAAGAGCGCGGCATCAGTAAGAAAGACATCACACGCGAGCAATTCCTCGACTATGCGTGGGAATGGAAGGAGAAGTACGGCGGCATCATCCTGAAACAACTGGAAAAGCTGGGTGCTTCGTGCGACTGGGACCGAACACGGTTTACCATGGACCCCGACCTCTCCGATGCGGTAATTGATACGTTTATCCGCCTGTACCGCAAAGGATATATCTACCGGGGTGTGCGGATGGTGAACTGGGATCCGCAGGGGCGGACCGCGGTATCGGACGAGGAAGTGATCCGCCGCGAGGTGAACCAGACGCTCTATTATGTGCGGTATGCGGTGAAAGGTGCACCGGACGAAGCGCCTGCCTACCTCACCATTGCCACCACACGGCCCGAAACCATCATGGCAGACAGCGCCATCTGCATCAACCCGAACGACGAACGCTGGGCCCACCTGAAGGGTAAGACCGCCATCGTGCCGCTCGTAAACCGCGAGATACCCATCATTGAGGACGAATACGTAGACATCGCCTTCGGTACAGGCTGCCTAAAGGTGACGCCGGCGCACGACCTGAACGACTACGAACTCGGGCAAAAACATAACCTTGACGTCATCGACATCCTGAATGACGATGGCACGCTCAACGAGAAAGCCGGGATTTTAGTAGGCGAAGACCGTTTCAAAGCCCGCAAGGCCGTTGCCAAGCTGCTCGATGAAGCGGGCTTGTTGGAGAAAACCGAGCCCTATACGTCACAGGTCGGCTTTTCCGAACGGACGGATGCCGCTATCGAGCCCAAGCTTTCCATGCAATGGTTCTGCCGCATGCAGGAATTGGCCAAGCCAGCGCTCGATTATGTGCTGAACGGTGATGTGAACCTCATCCCCGACAAGTTCGTCAATACCTACCGCCACTGGATGGAAAACATCAAGGATTGGACCATCAGCCGGCAACTGTGGTGGGGCCAGCGCATACCGGCATGGTACAACGCCGAAGGCGAATGGGTGGTGGCCAAAACGGAAGAAGAGGCGATTGCGGCGTTTGCCGCCGAAGGCAAAACCGCCGAAGGCATCCGGCAGGAAGACGATGTGCTGGATACCTGGTTCTCGTCGGGCCTGTGGCCCATGTCGGTATTTGATGGCACACGGCACCCCGACAACGAAGATATCCGTTACTACTACCCCACCAACGATCTCGTGACGGCCCCCGAAATCCTGTTTTTCTGGGTGGCCCGCATGATCATCTTCGGCCACGAGTTCCGCGGTAGGCCCCCGTTCAAAAACGTATACCTTACCGGTATCGTGCGCGATAAACTGGGCCGCAAGATGTCCAAATCGCTCGGCAACTCGCCCGACCCCATCGAACTGATGGAACAATACGGCACGGATGGGGTACGCGTGGGTATGCTCCTCTCCTCGCCTGCCGGCAACGACCTGATGTTCGATGTGGCCTACTGCGAGCAGGGCCGTAATTTCGCTAATAAGATCTGGAACGCCTTCCGGTTGGTGAAAGGTTGGGAAGTGAATGATTTGCCCGCTTCTTCCGCCCAACGGGAAGCTGCCGTTTGGTTCGGCCACCGCTTTAACCAAGCCCTCGCCGAAATCGAAGGGCACTTCGCCAGCTACCGGATATCGGATGCCTTGATGGCCACCTACAAATTGGTGTGGGACGACTTCTGCTCGTGGTACCTGGAACTGGCGAAACCGGCCTACCAACAGCCCATCGCGCAGGAAGCTCTCGACGCCACCTCAGGCTTCTTCGAATCGGTATTGAAGCTCATCCATCCCTTCATGCCGTTCATCAGCGAGGAGCTGTGGCATGACGACCTCTTCGGCAAACGAGAGGCGGGCGACTGCTGTATTGTGGCGGAATACCCCAAAAGCACCTCGTATGACAGCCAGGTGCTGGCCGACTTTGCGGTCATCCAGCAGGTGGTGTCCGAAATACGGAACCTCCGCAATGCTAAACAGCTTTCGCCCAAGACCACGCTGCCACTGGCCATCCACGCCACGTCTGGCGTGGACTATGCCCGTTATACCGAAGCATTGGAAAAAATGGCCAACGTGGCAGACATCCAATTCACCGCCGAGAAACCGGCCGGTTCAACCAGTTTTCTGGTAGGTAAGGATGAATGTTTCGTGGATATGGTCGAACAGATCGATGTGGAAGCCGAAAAGGAACGGATCAGCAAAGAGATTGCCTACCTCAACGGTTTTCTGAAATCGGTGAACGCCAAGCTGGGCAACGAGCGTTTCGTGCAGAACGCGAAACCGGAAATCGTGTCTAACGAACGCAACAAGAAAGCCGATGCCGAGGCGAAGTTGCAACTGCTGGCGGAGAATTTGGCTAGCCTTTAGTAATCCACTGTTTTTCCGTACCTTTGGCGGTCTGATATGAGCAAACGAGTTGCGTTTTATACCCTGGGATGTAAGCTGAATTTTTCGGAGACATCGGCCATTGGCCGCATCTTCCAGGATGCGGGATATGCACCCGTACCGTTCCACGACCCTGCGGACATCTACGTGATCAACACCTGCTCGGTAACGGAGAATGCCGACCGGAAATGCCGGAAGGTAGTGCGCGAAGCCCTTAATCATTCACCCCATGCCTACATCGTGGTGGTGGGGTGTTATGCACAATTGAAACCACGCGAGATCACCGAAATACCCGGTGTGAATATGGTATTAGGCGCTGCGGAGAAATTCAATATCATTGAACATATCAATGATTTAACGAAATCAACTAAACCTATTATATATAATGCACCTATCGCAGAGACCAACGTATTCATCCCTGCGTTTTCCATGGGCGACCGTACCCGTACGTTCCTGAAGGTACAAGACGGCTGCGACTATTCCTGCACCTTCTGTACCATCCCGTTGGCGCGGGGCGCCAGCCGTAGCGGCACCATCTCCGATATTGTACGGCAGGCGGAAGAAATCGGTGCCTCCGGCATCAAGGAGATTGTGCTGACGGGTGTGAACATCGGCGACTTCGGCATCCGTAGCGGTGAGCGCACCGACCGGTTCATCGATTTGGTCAAAGCGCTGGATGACGTAGCGTCTGTATCGCGTTTCCGGATATCTTCCATCGAGCCCAACCTGCTCACGGACGAGATCATCGCCTTTGTGGCACAATCCAAGCGGTTCGTACCCCACTTCCACATCCCACTGCAATCCGGTTCGAACCGGATACTCGGATTGATGCGCCGGCGTTACAAGCGTGAGTTATATGCCGACCGCGTAGCGCGGATTAGAGCGTTGATGCCCGATTGCTGCATTGGCGTGGACGTGATTGTCGGTTTCCCCGGCGAAACGCGCGAAGACTTCCTGGAAACCTACCAGTTCCTCAATGAGCTGGATATTTCGTACCTGCACGTATTTACTTATTCCGAACGCGAAAACACCATTGCCGCCCAGATGGAAGGTGCTGTGCCGGGTGCACAGCGTGGCGAACGCAGCAAGATGCTCCACATCCTGTCCGAAAAGAAACGGCGTGCCTTCTACCAAACGCAGCTGGGTAAGGAAGGCGACGTGCTGTTCGAAAGCGACATCAAGGACGGTTACATGCACGGGTTCAGCCGCAATTACGTGAAAGTGCGTACCCCCTACGATCCGCTACTGGTCAACGAGACCGTCACCGTGAAATTTACCGCCATCACCGAGCAGGGTGAAATGGATGTCGAGGAATTGCCGGAAGTACTGACGCACGAACGCTGGCCCTGAACCAACTTATCTTGATGTTTAATGGTTGGCGGCATCCAACGAATCCTTCTTCGCTTGCTTTGCCTGTTTCCTGAAAAACCCGCGGAACAGGAAGTTATGCTGTAAGGCCTCCATGTTCTGGTCCAGCTTTTCCGTACTTGCTTCAAGGTTGATCAATGTCTGTTTGATGTTTTCTGCCGCTTCGGGGTCGTTCAGTAGCACGCCGACGGCGTTGTCCTTATCGTCCAATTTACCGGCGGTTTGGTTGAGGTTGGTCACCAGTGCCGATGCGGTTTGGGTAATGCCCTGCAGTTCGGCGACCGCGCCGCGAAGGTTGGCGTAGACCACCGTATCCGTAAGCAGGTCGTTGATCAGTGTCCCTTCGGCATTGAGTTTGGTGGTGAGTTGGTTGAGCGCACCTGACGCCTTAGCCGTATTGGCTGCCGTTTGATTCAGGTTGCTGATCATCTGTTTAATCTGCACAGCCATCAGCGAATCGGTCAGCACGGCGCCCATGGTGCCTTCGCCACGGGCGATGCGGGCACTGATTTCGCCGAAATTGCGGGTAATCTCCACCAGGTTTTCGTTGTTCACCTGTAAAGTGGCCATCATGGCATCCAAGCCGCCGGCTTCGGCCGCCTGCAGCACATCGCCCTCTTCGATGGCAGGTACGTCGCTGCTACCGCCTTTGATGACAATCAGCTTGTTACCGATGAAGCTTTCCGACCCGATTTCGGCCACCGCATCCTTGCGGATATACTCACGCGACGACTCTTCGATGATCATCGATATCTCCACGTCTTGGAGGTTTTTGAACCGGATGTCTTTAATGGTCCCGATTTTCACGCCCGAAAACCACACGTTGTTGCCGGGCTTCAGTCCACTGACATCATCAAACACCGTCGTTACCGTAACCGTCTTTGAGAAGCGGTTCTGTTGCCCGCCGAGCACCAGGATGCCCGCCACCAGGATGATGATACCTATCAGTACAAACAATCCGACGATTACTGAACGTTTATTTTCACTAGCACTCATAGTTACTGGATAAAGTTGTAGTCATGAAACGGCTTCACGCGGCCGTCGTCTGTATCAAAAATCTGGTCGAAACTCCCCTCGCGCTCAAACCGCCCATCCAGCAGCATCACAATGCGATCGCCGACACTTTTGGCACAGGCCAGGTCGTGTGTGATAATAATCGAAGAGGTCTTATACTTTTCCTGCACCTCATTGATGAGCCCATTGATCTCGATGCAGGTAATCGGGTCGAGGCCAGCCGTCGGTTCGTCATACATGATGATTTCCGGCCGCAGGATAAGTGTACGGGCGATGCCGATGCGTTTGCGTTGTCCACCCGATAGTTCCGAAGGCATTTGGTTGAGCGTATGCAGCAGGCCCACCGCATCCAGCACATCTTCCACTTCGAGGTTGATCTGCTTACGCGATAGGTGCCGCTTATTGCGCACCAGCGGAAACTCCAGGTTCTCGCGCACCGTCATGCTATCGTATAGCGCACTGTTCTGGAAAGAAAAGCCGATTTTGAGCCGCAGCTGCTGTAGTTCTTTATCGCCAAGTTCATCCACCTGTTCACCCAGCACTTCGATGGTACCCCTATCGGGTTTAAGTAAACCGGATATCAACTTGATCAGTACCGACTTACCGGTACCCGACCTTCCCAAAACCACCAGGTTCTCCCCTTTAAAAAGATCGAGGTCTACACCGCGCAGCACATCCAGTTCGCCGAATGATTTGCTCACGTTCCGCACGGTGATCACCCGCTTGTCGTAGTCGATATGTCCGCCGGTCTTTAACATTACGCGCGCATGGCTTGGATGATCTGTACGATGAGTATTTCTTCAATGAACACCAGGAACATCGACATGACCACGGCCCAGTTGGCCGCACGCCCCACGCCTTCGGTCCCTTTGGATGAATGGTAGCCCTGATAGCAGCCCACGATGCCGATGGTAAAGCCGAACACAATGGCTTTCAGCACCAGTGAAAACACATCCAGGAACGTAACCGCATCGAACACTTGGTCGAAATACACCCTGAAGCTCGTGTTTTCCACTTGGTTGACACTGAGGAAGACTCCCAGCAGGCCCACGGCGGCGGTGTAGCACGACAGGATGGGTATGCCGATGGTAGTCGCCAATACACGGCTCACCACTAGGAATTTAAAGGGGTTGGTACCCGAGACCTCCATGGCGTCTATCTGTTCGGTCACTTTCATGGAACCCAGTTCGGCACCGATCTGCGAACCGACTTTGCCCGAGGCAATCAGTGCCGTAACCAGCGGGGCAAGTGCCCGGATGATGGCGATGGATATCAAGGCCGGCAGCCACGAGGTGGCGCCGAATTCGGCCAGCGAGGGGCGCGATTGGTTGGTGAATACGATGCCGGTAATAAAACCGGTAAGCGAAATCAGGGGCAGCGATTTCCAGCCGATTTCATAACACTGCCGGACGATTTCCTTAAATTCATAAGGTGGCCGGAACACCTCCCGGAAGAAACGCATCACAAAGCGATGAATATTGGCTAATTCGACGAGTGTACGCAGTATCTTCTTTTTTACCATCCGTAGATTTCGCAGTTAAGGCGGCAAATTTAGCTAAAAAAGCCGTTAATCACCCAATATAAACGTATATTTTGGGAAATTGTTCGATATGCCCGTAACCCTCATTTTGGATGGCTTGAGGCAGCCGATTAAACCATCGGGGTGCAGGTACAGTCATACCACCAGAACAAACAAGAAGTTGCACCTTTAAATCAGCAGGTCATGAAAACGATAAAGAAGACCGGACTTACGCTACTAGCCGCCCTCGCCTTTATGGCGATCGTGGCAACGAATACCGTAAAAGCCCAACCTGGTATGAGCGTTTCGTTCCAATTATTTTACGACGAATTGGCACCTTACGGCGAATGGGTAGATGACCCTGAATATGGATATGTATGGCTTCCGTACGCCGATGAAGGTTTCCAGCCCTACGCCACGAATGGCCATTGGGTGATGACCAACTATGGAAACACCTGGGTGTCCAATTACGAGTGGGGATGGGCTCCGTTCCACTACGGCCGCTGGATATATACCGATTATTACGGCTGGGCTTGGGTTCCGGGCTACGAGTGGGGACCGGCTTGGGTAAGCTGGCGGAGCGGCGGCGGCTACTACGGTTGGGCACCGTTGGGTCCTAGCATGAGCATCAGCGTGCATTTCGGCATACCACGCCATCATTGGGTATTCGTGCCGCAACGCTATGTATGCAGTCCGCGGCTGTACAGTTACTATGTACCCTACCGCAATCGGGTACGGATATACAATACGACGACCATCATCAACAACACATACGTCTACAACAACCGTACGTATGTGAGCGGTCCGCGTCGGAGCGAACTTGAACGCGCTACCGGCCGCCGGGTGGCGGTACGTGAAATCAGCCGTCCATCCCGTCCGGGGCGGGCGTCGGTAAACAACCGGTCGGTAAGCCTTTACCGCCCGGAGGTAGACCGCGGCAGCCGCTCGTCGGCACGCCCATCGCGGGTCGCTGACGCGTCGAGGGTGCGTGCAGCAAACAGCCGGAACACGGCGGCTCCTGCACGTGGCACGACGACACGGAACTCCGATAGCCGCAATGTCCGTTCGGCCAGCAGCCGCGACACGAAGGCCGCGACCCGTGCGACGGGCAACCGCGAAGCGGTGCGTACCCAAGGCAATAGCCGGACACGTGAAGCAGCTGCACCAGCAACACGTACACGTGCCACGGAACGTACACGTGCCACGGAACGTACACGTGCCACGGAGCCGAGGACAAACTCGGTACGCAGCACCGGCAACACGTCTCGCAGCTCCACGAACCGTGCCGAAAGGCCAACGCGCCAAAGCCGGTCGACATCCAGCGTACAGCGGAGCTCGAGACCTACGGTACACCAAGCCAGCAGGCCTACGGTGGGCCAAAGTAGTCGATCGTCTACGCACACACAACGCGCCACGCCGGCGCGCAGCAACAGGTCTTCGCAACAGGCCAGTCGCCCGAGCCGCGGCACTACGGTGAAGAGCCAATCTTCCTCACGCCCGAAGGTGTCGACGAGCAGTCGCTCAAACGACAGCCGTAGTAGCGCGACACGTGGCAGGTCTACCGAGCGGAAAAGTTCCTCGGGCCGGGGGCGTGGGTAACGCAACACCGGATTGACCATATCCGCCAAAGAAACGATAGCCCATCTCGCAATTAAACGGAGGTGGGCTATTTTTATTAATATAAATTTCTACCTTTGAAGCTATCAGAGCCAAATAACAACCATGGATAATAGTAGAAGAAAATTCTTAGGAACCACCTTGACGGGTGCAGCGCTGGCCATCAGCCTCCCCGAAATCGTACAAGCGGCCATCGCCCCGAGCGGGGCAGCGCCGAAAATCCGGATCGCTGAAAACAATGTCATCCTATTCCAGGGCGACTCGATTACCGATGCCGGCAGGGATAAGAAAAGCATGTCGCCCAATAACAGCGGGGCATTAGGCCACGGCTATGCCCTACTGGCAGCGGCTGGCCTGTTGCATGCGCATGCAGCCAAACAGCCCGCCGTTTACAACAAGGGCATCAGCGGCAATAAGGTGCACCAGTTGGCCGCCCGTTGGGAGGAAGACTGTATCGCCATAAAACCCAATATCCTGAGCATCCTCATTGGCGTCAATGATTACTGGCACACCTTGTCGGGCAATTATGATGGCACCATCCAAGTGTACCGCGACGATTATCGGAAGCTGCTTGACCGTACGATGAAGGCACTTCCCCAGGTAAAACTCATCATTGGCGAGCCATTTGCCGTGAATCATGTGAAAGCGGTTACCGACGACTGGTTCCCGGCGTTCGACGAATACCGCGCCGCGGCCCGCGAAATAGCCGATGAGTACCATGCGGTGTTCATCCCTTACCAACAGGTATTCGATGAGGCCTCCAAAAAAGCACCTGCTTCCTATTGGACCGGTGATGGCGTGCATACCACGTTGGCGGGATCGCAATTGATGGCAGAAGCATGGCTGCAAGCGGTGAAATAGTAGCGGATTGCATGCGGGCACTACGGGTTGGGATAACTACGAATTGCAAAAAGCAAAAAGCAACGTGCAAAAGGCCTCGAGATGATCAATTCGCTACTGGATAACGATTTTTATAAGTTCACCATGCAGCATGCGGTGATGAAGCTTTTCCCCAAGGCGCGGGCGAGGTACCGTTTCATCAATCGCGGCCAACATGTATTCCCACCGGGATTTGCAATGGCATTGCAGGCGGCGATCGCCGATTTGGCCAAGTTGCGGCTTACCGACCGGGAGAAAAGCTACTTTGCCACCACCTGTCCCTATATCGACCCCACGTATTTCGATTTTCTGCAGGGGTATCGCTACGACCCCACGGAGGTGCATATCGAGCAACACGGTGGCGAGCTCACGGTAGCCATTGAAGGTTACTGGTACCGGACCATCCTGTGGGAGGTGCCTATCATGTCGTTGATATGCGAGCTTTACTACCTGCTTACGGACCAGGTGCGGCAACCGGACGAGCAGGTCATCGCCACCGCCACGCAGAAAATCGAACGATACGGGCAGTTGGGGGTGACCATCGCGGAGTTCGGCACCCGTCGCCGCCACTCCTATGCGGTGCATCGATTGGTGGTACAGGCACTCCGTACCGCGGGTGAGGGTACCTTCATTGGCACGAGCAACGTGCACATGGCCATGCTCAGCCAAACGAAGCCGATCGGCACGCATGCGCACGAGTGGTTCATGTTCCACGCGGCCAAATACGGGTTCAAGATGGCTAACCTGCTCGGCCTTGAACACTGGTCGGACGTATACCGTGGCGACCTCGGGATTGCCCTATCCGACACCTACACCACCGATGTCTTCTTTACGCAATTCGACAAGAAGCTCACCAAGCTATTCGACGGCGTACGGCACGACAGCGGCGACCCGCTGGCCTTTGCCGACAAGACGATTGCCCACTATCGGCAACATGGTATCGACCCACACTCGAAAACCATCATCTTCTCAGACGGACTCGATGCGGACAAGGTGACGCGCATTGCCCTACATTGCCGCGGCCGTATTGGGATATCGTTCGGCATCGGCACCAATTTCACCAATGACGTGGGCCTGCCCCCGATGAACATCGTGATCAAAATGACCGAAGCTTACCCCGAGGAGGCCCACTGGACGCCGGTTATCAAACTCTCCGATGAGCCGGGCAAGCATACGGGTGAGGCGGGGATGATCACATTGGCTAAACAAATCCTTGACATTCCTTAAGCAAAACGATGGCGCTCGATGTGCTGGGCCATGCCCTACATGACTATTTACAGGGACACCGCGGCGACCCGCTGCTCACCCACACCAGCTTCGGTGGCGTGGAAGAGATGCCCGTCGCGGAATTTTTCAGGCAGCCGATCGATTTCCCGGAGCTGGAACATATTGCATTGGCCTTGTGCGATGGGCGTGTGCTCGACGTGGGCGCAGGTGCGGGCAGCCATGCGTTGTTCCTACAAAAACGGGGGATGGACGTCACCGCGCTGGAACGCTCGCCCCTGGCCTGCGAAGTGATGCGCGCGCGCGGTGTCAAACAGGTGATTTCGGCTGACATTTTCGCATATGGAGGGGACCGTTACGACACACTTCTCTTCCTGATGAATGGCATCGGGGTAGCCGGTAGCATCGATGGGCTGACCGCATTACTCAAGCATTGCAAGACCTTGCTAAACCCGGGTGGACAGCTCCTTTTCGACTCGTCGGATATTGCTTACCTGTATGTCGACGGCACCGTGGATAAGCCCGCGGGCTATTATGGCGAAATCCGGTATCAGTATGCCTACAAAGGTAAGCGGAGCGCACCGTTTGATTGGCTGTTCATCGACCAAGAAACCCTCATCGGTATCGTGCAGCCCTTCGGCTGGGTGGTGCAGGTTTTGTATGAGGATGGGCACGACCAGTACTTGGTGCGGATGGAACTGATAGAAGGTTCGTAGAAACCACTTTGTTATGCAGCGTTTGTAAATACTTCCACCGCACTTGCGCTTGATTCTGTCGTGGAAGTAATTACGCCCGGAGTACTTGTAAATACCTGCCGCGTATAAGCATTTACTTATTAGGCCGAAACCGAAGAACTTCGTGCCTTTTTATTTATCTGTGGACACTATAAAAAAAGGGGCTGGGAGCCCCTTTTTTAGCGATAGAATTGTTTTGGGTTCACAAACACATGAAAAGAAGCGGAACAATTCTGGGAAACCGCTTAGTTTAATTAATTTTCCGTTTTACTAAACTATTTTCGCGAACTACATTGGCAACCTAAACAGTCAACCTTGAACGCTAAATATCAACGTCTGATACGGCACGCTGACCTATCTACGTCATCTTTCCAAACGTGTAAAACGACTATTAATTTAAAATGGCCGTCCCGTCAGTAAACCAAAAGTGACCATGGTCAGTTACAATTTCTCCGTGGAACACGTGGTGTCCGGAAACAAGAACCCCTACATACCATTATTATTCCCGCCAGTACTAAATACTTTTTCATAATAATATGTGTGATTATGTGTGATAAAATAAGCTACCTGCTTCATTCTATGAAGCAGGTAGCACCCCAAACCTACTCCCCTCCTCTTGGCCCAATGTATGTCAACGTTTCTTCAAAAAGCCGTGCACCCCCATTAGATGTCCATCTTAATGTGAACGTTTTCGTTTCTGGATCGTATTTACTTTCCGGAGAAGTAGCTATTGGCAATAGAGTCGTCATTTCGACGGTAACCAAGTTTGTTTCCGGATCAACAATATAATCTACTTGATTACTGTAATATCCCAGCAACCCTGGGGCCAATCTACTTCTCGTAGAACTTATTGTCCTTAATTCCACTTCGACATCTTGATTTGGGATGAGCGCCGTATTTGAAGAGGTTTGATAACGGTATACACCGTCATAAATGTTTTTAACCGGCAGACTGAAAATCACAGTTCCAACGTTTCCGCTTATAACGCCGTATGATGTGGAAGTAATCGAAATCCCTAAAGCGTTGCTTAAATCGCCATTGAAAGAACTCGGTCTTACTTTAATCTGAAATGTTGCTGATTTCGTTCCTTTCTTTATCGTGACAGATGTGGGCAATTCGTAAAGTGATGCGTCTAGCGGATCATAACCCGCCTCCTCAGCTGCCGCCGGTGCTGCCGCTAATTCCACGACGATATCTTGTGGCGCTACGTTTTCGGGGCCGGCATAATTGACCCCCGCGGTGAACTCTGATTCGGGGACGTTTTCGAGTGTAAGCGGGATGTATTCCACATATTTGTCATTGTATGCCGATATTGGAACAGTTAAATTTAAAAACTCCACAACATTGTGGCTTCCCGAAGGATCCAGTGCATATTTATCGTCTTTCAGGCAGGAACTGAATACCCCCATAAAGACAATAACTGCTAGTATATTGGTTATCTTTTTCATCGTATTCTAATTAATGATTTGCTTCTCTTGCGTTTAGCAACAATGAATCGCTTCGCTAAATTATTGTTTCGCCCAAAAAATCAAATCCGTAAAATGATTCACTGTTTTCACATTCGTCGGATTGTATGCATACTCAGATTGCGGATATAACAACATCGTCGGCAACTCATCTGGACGGGTGGCATTGGATGTTGTGGAGGCAAAATTATTGTATTTGTCCGCATTCGGATTTGTTCTGGGATAGCCTGTCCGCCGATAGTCATTCCAAGCCTCATGCCCATGGACCATGTTCAGCGCGATGTACTTTTGGGTAACGATGGCTTCCAGTTTTTCTTCATCCGACACGGCCAGATCGAAATTCACTAGTTTGCTTGAGCTGTTATCCGCCAAATAAGTGCCTACGTCCTCCAGCGCAGCATCCTCATCGGCCTCGCCATTGACATCCTTATTCAGGTAGATAAAGGAAGCCGCAATGCCCGATTCGAAACTCTCCTTTGCATCGCCCGAAATATAACCCCTAAACTGTGCTTCGGCCTGGAGAAAATAGGATTCGGCCGCCAGTAACACCGGTTGTCCCTGACTGGGTCCTTTAACTACGCCCAATGCGTTTGTAATACTTGACGCGCTTTCCCGAACGCCTGTATACCAAGGTGAATAATTAGGGCGGATAGGTGGGTTCCCTTGTTCCACGCCCAATTGGTTCAATGGAGTCGGCCGCTCGCTATTACCGAAATCGTTAAATATCAAACCACCCCGACCGGGGTCGTTGAGTTTATTACCGTCGTAATAGCCGTAAACATAAAACGTTGGCACGCGCGATGTATTCGCCACATTACCCGTGGTCGTATACCCCCATCTGGACCAAGTAGGGTTAGGCCTATCTAACACGTAACCGGGATTAACAATTGCATCCTCTTCCAGAAAGCCGATGGACTCATCAATCGAATTGAACTCCGAGGTAACGAAATCCTGGAGGGATGAAACTCCCGACACCCGAACGAGCATCCGCAATTTGACAGTATTGGCAAACTGCTTCCATAAATCCATATCGCCACCAAACAGCGGATCAGAGGAAGAATTGAGCGACAGAGGGAATTCAGCGTTATCGATAATCGAAATCGCTTCATTTAATTTGGCTACCAGATTCTGATAAATCTCAGGCGCACTATCGTATTTGGGTGTCAGGTTGTCGGTCCCCTGGAGTGCTTCAGTGTAAGGCACATCTCCATGGGCATCTACGACCAACTGATACATATAAGCCGTCATGATTTTTGCGGCCGCATTTAAATACGACAGCTGATCGTCCCCTTCCGTCCGATCAATCACATATTTATAATCATTTAGATTGTCATATGTACCTGCCCAATTCGTAAGATCATCGGGTGTGAAATTATAATTGAGCAAAGAGCCAAACCCAGAAAACCCGCCCGCATTTGCGATATAGCCCACCAATGACCCACCATAGGTGTTATACGCGGCTGACTGTGCAGCCGAACCTACAATTGCGGTAGGCAGGATTAGGTCTGCCTGCACTTCGGTAGCTGAGTTCGGATTCTCGTTTATGTCGAGATATTTCTCGCAGGATACCGTGGAAATTACCAAGGCAACCGCAGCAATTTTTAAACTTATCTTTTTCATTCGAAAATTATTTCTAACCTGTTAATAATAATTGCTTTTACAATTCATCAGAACGTCAGCAGAACCGTGCCTCCAAAATACCGGGCAGGAGGCGTAATAGAGACATTAGCAATACCGATAGCGTTACTCGCTGCGCCGGCCTGGCTATACTCAGGATCGGTATAAAGGTTCGTTTTCGGAACCCAGATAAACAGGTTCCGTCCCTGGACGCTAACCGTTGCTCCCTTGATGTACCCATTGAAAATATGGGCCGGTATGTCGTACGACAGGGTCGCTTCCCGCCATTTCCAAAAGGCCCCTGAATGCGCATAGTTCTCACCGATATCCCTGTTTCTGGTACCGTCGGTCCAAAAATCCGCACCGCCCGATCGGGTGGTAATGTTTGTATTAGCAACATATTGGCCGGTTTCCGGATCCAAATAGGAAGAATTAGGGATAACGAAACGTTCCCTGTTGTACCATGCCGTCCGGATACCTGCCCCCGAGAAATCGAATGCGGTAGTAACACCATTGTAAAAATAATGACCAGTACGGTATTCGAACAAAGAGGTCAACCGGAAACCTTTCCAACGTACTTCCAAATCCGTACCCAATATGTGTGGGGGGTTTGATGTACCCAGCACATGGTAAGATCCATCCGTTGAGGGGAAACCACTATTGGGATCCACAATGATGCGCCCTTGCGGGTCGCGGGTGTAGCGCGTGGTTTTCAACAGCGGGAATGGTTGCCCTTTCTCGGCCACGACAAGTCCGCCCCCGCTTTGCAGGAACTGAAGCTCATCTGACTCGTCAGAAAGCGACAACACCTCATTACGGTTATGTGAATAGTTGGCCCCTACGGTAACGGTAAGCCCGTCGAAGTTCCGGAGGGGTGTTACACGCAAATAGGTTTCGACACCTTCGTTGAGTACTTCCCCTACGTTCGTCAACAACGAACTGAAACCGGTTGATGTTGATACACTCACACCGATGGTCTGGTCAACCGTATTCGTTTTGTAATACGTAATCCCGCCACTGATATCGCCATTCAACAAATCAAAATCCAAGCCCACTTCCGGTCCCTTTGTGATTTCCGGATTGATATTAGCCGAAACAAGCCTACCATCCAATGAGAAGCCGGCAGTACCACCATATGGATAACCATTTGCCTGGCTGAAGGTGGGGAACAACGAATAGGCTCCCAAATTGGTGACCACATTACCCAAGTTTACATTCCCCACATAGGCATATCCCGCACGTAGTTTCAAGTATTCCAACCAAGGAAGATCCTTCAGTGAGGGCACGGCATCCGTGACAATGAATGACATATCCACAGAAGGATAAAAGAAGGAACGGTTACCCCGGGCCAAAATAGACCGCCAATCGTTACGGCCCGTGACGTGAGCAAATAAGTAATTCCTGAAACCCAAACGCAAATCACCGAAAACACCGATCTGCCGCGCGCGGAAATTCGACTCGCCCGCACCGGGATTGTTCTGCGAATTGGCAATGTTATACAATTCATCGACAACCAGACCATTGGCGCTTACGCCCACAAACTTGTTGTTATTATCCCTAAGACTCGCACCCAACGTGGCTTCGAACGTAAAATCGGGGGTAAACTCTTTGCTATAAGTCGCCACAACATCCGAGTTTAATTGGAAATACCAGTTCTGGGTATCGCTGACATTCCCAGCGATATCGGTTTTGGAACTTCCGGAGATGCTTTTCGTATAGTCGGAGAATGTAAACTTACCCGTTCGCGCCTTATCGCGGTAATTACGTGAGCTAATTCCGATCCGATAGGTTAAACTCAGGCCCTCAACAGGCCGCCAGCGCAACTGTGCGTTCCCTTGCAAATATTCATTGACAGCCAACGACCGGGAATTATCCAGGGTGAAGTAAGGATTGTCGTAATACTCGTTGTAATATCCATTTGGATTCGCATAAGGATCATTTTCCCAATCTTTATACTTCGTCAACGGGATGTGGGAAGGGTTCATGAGTATGTTGGTATACATATTGGCCGCATCGGTCGTCCGGTCGTACCAATTGTAAATGTAATTGGCTGTATATTCAACATCGAAATTTTCATAAACTTTCCGTGTCCCATTCACACGGAGCTGGGCTCTTTTGTAGCGGTCTTGCGGTACGGTCGATTTCTGGTCGTAAAACTGACCCGCCAAGTAGTAGGTCGACTTCTCATCACCGGAACTCAATGACAAATCCGTTTGATTTGTAAGTCCCGTTTCCCAGAAATCATGGCGGGCATTCGTTGGCGAATAAGGTATTGTCTGAATGGACCCGTCCTCCAACGGTTTCCCTATTTCCACCATAGAGCCATCAAACTCGGGTCCATATTGCTGGTTTTCGTATGGAGTATAGGTCTTAACCGCATCGGGTGTGGTTCCCGAGCCAAAACGGGTCTGCAATTGCGGATAATAACTAACCTCTTCCACCGTAGTGGTATGGGACAATTTAATAAATGTCTGTCCCGCTTTACCTTTCTTGGTCGTAATGATCAATGCGCCGTTAGATGCATCAGACCCGTAAAGGGCTGCAGCACCGGCACCGTTCAATACCTGAATACTCTCGATATCTTCGGGATTCAGGTTACCCAATAAGGAGTTAGGTACAATTATATTATCCAATACTAAAAGTGCCTGGTTGTTACCTGTTAACGAACGCTGTCCCCGCAGCACCAACCGGTAATTTGGATTAATACCGCCGCTGACGGCATTGACCTGCAGACCGGCAACCTTGCCGGAAAGGGCAGAACCGATACTACCCCCTTTTCCCTGTGTAACCTGTTGGCTGGAAACGGTTGTTGCCGCATTACCTAACTGACGTTGCTTTACGGTCAAACCGACACCGGTTACCACAACTTCATCCAAGCTTGTGCTAACAGGTTCCATTGAGATATTCAGCATATTGCCACGTTGGGCATAATTTGCAATGGAATGCTGTTGGGTTTCATACCCCAGGTAAAGGAATCGAACTTCGTCGAAGTTGGACGGAACGGTGATTGCATAATTACCATCGTCATCCGTACTTGTAGCAATCGTCGAACCGACGACCGTGATAGAAACTCCCGACAAAGGCGATCCGTTATCAGCGGCGGTTACCTTCCCGCTGACCACCCTGGTTTGCGCATTGGATATACCAACCGATAAGGCACAGAGCACGACGAAACTTAGTAGTTTTTGTTTCATGTGTTTTGAATTTGGTTAATTAATTAATTGAGTATTTTCCGGAAATCCGGATGCTTTCAATGTAGGCAGCTATGCTGTTAACCAGCCGGTAACCAAGGGGTTTACCCACAATAGGATAGGATATAAAACCCCAAAACAACAACCTTAAACAAGCGATAACTTGCCTATCCGTTTAAAAGTTAGTTTATGATATCGATGGACTAACCGACATCATTGCTTAATAATCTAGTGTGCTAGTAAATGTGTTTAATAAATTTGTGTGTGTTTGCGAAAATTTGCGTTAAAAATGCGTGCGTATGTGTTTTGTTTGTTTATTATGCGCGATAACAGCTTTCGATATGTTAACTCGTTAAGCTTGATTAGTTCCCGTTCGTTTCGCCAATACAGGCGTTAATTGATTCGTTAGTAACAATTCTACGACAAAAGTAAATTAATAATTGACAAAAACAAAATTATGTTAAAATAAAATTTACGTGCAACATTTGCGGTATTTGTGGCGTCTTATGAGCGCTAGGTAAATGCTAATAAGATCATGGTAAAAAAGACGTTGGGCGAGATCATCAAGGAAACAATGAAAGAAAAAGGGATTAACAGTTCCGCCGTGGCCCGGAAAATGAATGTATCCCGGCAAGCCATCAGCCAAATCAACCTACGCAAGAAATTCGACCTTGAATTCCTCCAGCGCCTGAAGGAGGCCTCGGGGTTGGATTTCACCTCGATCGCCTACGAAAAGTTCGCCGACAACAGCGCACCCCCTGCCTCCGACGAGCAGCAAACCAATCTCACCGAAGGCATTACCATCAATATCCGGATAACGACGAAAGACAAAGAAAAGCTCGACAACCTTCCTTCCTTTATTGAAGAAGTTGAAGAGTCGGGCAAACGATACGGGTTCGAGCTAACCTAATCCACCCACTCAAAACCGGCATAGGGTACCAGCACGGCGGGCACCTTTATACCGTTGCCGGTTTGGTTATTCTCTAGAATGGAAGCCAGAATCCGCGGCAATGCCAACGCACTGCCATTGAGCGTGTGTGCCAGCTGCATTTTCCCCCCGTCTGTCTTGAACCGCACCTTGAGCCGGTTGGCCTGGTAGGTCTCGAAATTGGATACGGAAGACACCTCCAGCCAACGCTGTTGGGCGGCACTCCACACTTCCATATCGTAGGTGAGCGCCGATGTGAAGCCCATGTCGCCGCCACAGAGCCGCAACACACGGTAGGGTAGTTCGAGTGCCTGCAATAACGACTGCACGTATAGGCTCATTTCCTCAAGCACATCGTAAGATTTGTCGGGATGGACCAGTTGCACGACTTCCACTTTGTCGAACTGGTGCAAACGGTTGAGCCCCCGCACGTGGGCCCCGTACGAGCCGGCCTCCCGGCGGAAACAAGGCGTATAGGCTGTGTGCTTGATGGGGAAATCGCGCTCCTGCACGATGGTATCGCGGTATAGGTTGGTAACGGGTACTTCTGCCGTGGGGATGAGGTACAGGTCATCGACACCTACATGGTACATCTGCCCCTCCTTATCGGGAAGCTGGCCGGTGCCAAAGCCCGATGCTTCGTTGATCAATATCGGCGGCTGCACCTCTTTGTAACCGGCTTTTTCGGCCTGATCGAGGAAGAAGTTGATCATGGCTCGCTGCAACCGCGCTCCTTTGCCTTTATATACGGGGAATCCGGCACCGGTTATTTTAGTACCCAGTTCGAAGTCGATGATATCGTATTTGGCAGCCAGTTCCCAGTGGGGCAAAGCCTGCTTCGGGAGTTCGGGCCGCTGGCCATACTCCAGCACCACCTCGTTGTCGTCGGCGCCGGTGCCCTTCGGCACGGAGGAGTGTGGCAGGTTGGGTATAAGTACCAGTTTCTCATATAGGCGGGCTTCAATAGCGGATAGCTCTTCGGCAAATTTCTTCTGCTGCTCCTTGTATCCGCCCGATTGCGCCTTCGCGGCATTTGCCTCGTCGCGTTTGCCCTGGCGCATCAACTCGCCGATCTGGCGTGCGGCGGCATTCGCGGCCGCAGCGACGGCATCTGATTCGGTCTGCACCTGCCTCCGGCGTTCATCCAACGCAATCACTTCATCCACCAATTCCAACCCCGGGAAGTTCCGTACGGCCAATCGTTCAATCACCTGATCGCGGTTTTCACGGATATAATTAACTTGCAACATATATTTCTTTATTTTGTAGCGGCAAAAATAATAAAAATGCTTTACCTCGTCCCCACCCCTATCGGCAACCTCGAAGATATGACCTTCCGTGCCGTCCGCATACTCAAAGAAGCCGATCTGATCCTCGCTGAGGATACACGTACGAGTGCGCCGCTGCTTAAGCATTTCGGTGTCGCCGGCAAGATGTTTGCCCACCACCAACACAACGAACATAAAGCGGTGGCCGAAATCATCCGTTTCCTCCAAGCGGGTAAAACGATAGCGCTGATATCCGATGCCGGCACGCCGGCGATTTCCGACCCAGGCTTCCTGCTGGTGCGGGAGGCCATCAAACACGGCATGGTGGTGCAATGCCTCCCGGGCGCCACCGCCTTTGTCCCGGCGCTGGTTGCCTCGGGCCTCCCGTGCGACCGCTTCTGCTTCGAGGGGTTCCTCCCGGTAAAGAAAGGGCGGCAAACCCGGCTGAAATCCCTCGCTGCCGAACCGCGCACATTGGTCTTTTACGAGTCGCCCCACCGCCTGCTCAAAACACTGGCAGAATTTATCGCGGTGTTCGGTGAGGACCGCCCCGCATCCGTATCGCGCGAGATCAGTAAGGTATACGAAGAAACCGTGCGGGGGACCCTGGCCGAACTCAAGCGGCATTTCGATACGCATGCACCCAAGGGGGAGTTTGTCGTTTGCATATCCCCCCAACTTTAGCTAGGTTTGTATAAACCTGAGTTCGATGATTATTTTCGACTCAGGTTATAAACGAGATACCGTACGTGTTTAAGCCCATCACCATCAAAGACATCGCTCAGGCGCTGGACATATCGCCATCCACGGTATCGCGTGCACTCAGCGACAGCTACGAAATCAATGCAGAAACCAAGAAACGCGTAGTGGATTACGCCGAGCGGCACAACTACCGCCGCAACCCCATCGCATCCAGCCTCCGGCACGGACGCAGCTACTCCATCGGGGTAGTGGTTTGCGAGGTGGCCAACAGTTTCTTCTCCCAAGCCATAGACGGCATCGAGTCGGTGGCTTACGGCAAAGGCTACCACGTAATCATTGCACAGAGCCACGACGCCTACGAACGGGAGGTCGTGAACATCCAACACCTAGCCAACCGTGCGGTGGATGGTCTATTGATCTCGATGTCGGCGGAAACGAAAGATTTCTCCCACATCATCAAGTTGCACGAGCATGGCTTGCCCATCGTCTTTTTTGACCGAATTATCGACGCATTCGACACCCATACGGTTACATCCAACAACCGGATGGGCGCGCAAAAGGCCACGCAATCGCTCATTAACCGAGGTTTCAGGAAAATAGCCCACTTGGCCAACGCACCGCACCTTTCCATTACCGCCGAACGGCTGGAGGGATACCGGGAGGTGCTGGAAAGCAACGGTGTGGAATGGGATGAATCCCTAATCCGCTACTGCCGCCACGGCGGGCGCATACAACAGGAGGTCGAAGATGCGGTACGGTATTTCCTCGACCTCGATGAGGTACCGGATGCCATCTTCGTGGCAAGTGACCGCCTGAGCTTGGGTTGCCTGAGTGCCTACAACAAACTGGCGCCCCGAGAAACACATCCCGCCATCGCCGGCTTCTCCAACTCAGATGTACTGGATCTTTTCCGCCCGGGTTTCACCTGCGTTCGCCAGCCGGCGTTTGAAATGGGCCGCGTAGCCATGGAAATGCTCATACAGCTCATCGAAAGCAGGTATCCCACGCACCATTTTGAAAATACCGTGCTGGAAACCGAACTTATCGCGTGGTAAGCACGGCCCCAATCATCGCTCGCTATTTCCCGTTTAAAACCGTACCTTTGCGGCCATGATTAATGTATCCAATCTTTCGCTCCGTTATGGCAAGCGGGTTTTGTTTGAAGACGTCAACCTCAAGTTCACACCAGGCAACTGTTATGGCATCATCGGAGCCAACGGGGCCGGCAAATCCACTTTCCTCAAAATCATCTCGGGCGACGTTGACCCGACCACCGGTTCGGTAAGCTTCACGCCGGGTGAGCGGATGGCTGTCCTCAAGCAGGACCACTATGCATTTGACGAGTTCCCGGTGATTGAGACGGTGATGATGGGCCACCAGGAACTGTATGACATCATGAAAGAAAAGGATGCCATCTACAGCAAGGAAGACTTTTCGGATGCCGACGGCGAACGTGCCGGCGAGCTGGAAGCCAAATTTGCAGAGATGGACGGCTGGAATGCCGAAAGTGATGCCGCGACATTACTTAGCAACCTGGGCATCGACGAAAGCCTGCATTATAAATTGGTAAAGGAACTGGATGGTAACCAGAAGGTGCGCGTGCTGTTGGCACAGGCACTCTTCGGCAGCCCCGACATCCTGCTGCTCGACGAACCAACCAACGACCTCGACATACATACCATTGCATGGCTGGAGGATTTCCTGGCCAGTTATGAGGCCATCGTGTTGGTCGTGTCGCACGACCGCCACTTCCTCGATTCGGTATGTACGCACGTGGTTGATATCGACTTCGGCAAAATGACCATCTATACGGGTAACTATACTTTTTGGTATGAATCGAGCCAGCTCGCGCTGAAGCAGCGGGCCGACCAGAACAAGAAGATGGAAGATAAGGTAAAGGAACTCCAGGAATTCATCCGCCGTTTCAGTGCCAACGCATCCAAGTCGAAACAGGCTACCAGCCGGAAGAAAGCCCTCGAAAAGATCAACCTGGAAGAGATCAAGCCCTCCAACCGGAAATATCCGGCCATCATGTTCAACACGATGGCACGGGAAGCGGGCGACCAGATCCTACAGGTGGAACACCTCGGCAAAACACTCAATGGCGAAACCTTGTTCAGCGACGTGAACTTCATGGTGAACAAGGGTGATAAAATCGCGGTATTATCGCAAAACAGCCTGGCCACCACGGCTTTTTACGATATCCTGGCGGGTCGCGACAACGATTATGCTGGCGGCTTCAAATGGGGTGTCACCATCAGCATTGCTGACATTCCGATGGACAACACGCCTTATTTCGAAGGCAAAACCGAAAATCTCATCGACTGGCTTCGTGAGTACTCCTCCGGGGAGAAAGACGAGCAGTTCATCCGTGGTTTCCTGGGTAAGATGCTATTTTCGGGCGAAGAGGTGCTGAAGAAATGTTCCGTATTGTCCGGTGGTGAAAAAATGCGCTGTATGTTTTCAAGGATGATGCTGCAACAGGCCAACATGCTCTTATTCGACGAACCAACGAACCACTTGGACCTGGAGTCGATCACCGCGCTCAACAACGGCATGGTCGATTTCCGTGGCAGCATCCTGTTCACCTCGCGCGACCATGAGCTGACGCAGACGGTGGCCAACCGCATCATCGAGCTGACACCAAACGGCATCATCGACAAACTGATGAGCTACGACGATTACATCAACAGCGAGGCGGTAAAGGAGCAGCGGGAAACAATGTATGCTTAGGTGAGGTAGGACTCAAAATTTCCTCAATGTACGAACAAGCCTATCGTTAAAAAGATGCTGTGCTGGTAGAAACTACTGCCCGAATAGCGGGAATCGAATTGCTGGAACCCATACCCCGTGCTAAACAACAGGTCTGAGCCGCCCACCAGCATGTGGCCATACGTGATACCCGCCTTGCCCACGAACCCCTTGAAGAAATCGGCGCCGATGCTGGGTGCGTAGCCCGCATTGGCCAGCAGGCCGAGCCTCCCGAGTACGGAAACCGGTGCAACAGGGACCCTGAAATCGGCAAATATGGGCAATGTATTCACACGGCGGGTAGAGCGGCTGCCATTGGCCAACGTAGCGCGGCCGCGATACACATCGTTGCCAATACCCAGACCAAGATACATGCGGTCGTAGAAATTACGGCCGAATGCAAATTGGAACTGGTAGCCATGCATCACCGGCTGCTCGGCCGAAGTGGCCATACCGAAGATGCCTCCCGCCTGCAGGAGTGTATACGTGCCCCTACGTTGTGCATGGACGGAAATGACGGTGCTGCACATCAGAAAAACAAGTATCAGCGTATATTTATTCATCATTCGCTTTGTCAATAGAGTATTTTATAAACCAGTTCCTTCAGTAAATCGCCCGGCTCGGCATTCACCGCATTCAACCCCTTCGATTTCAAATCGCATGCACGCAAATGGGCCATGATATCGAATGTTTTCCGCCTATTGAAGGTCCGCGCCGCGATGTCGTACTCCCGCGTGAAAAATGGATGTACTCCCAGCTCACGCGATAGGGCTTGGGGCGACTTGTCCGTGAGGTAATGGTACTTCAGTACTTTGGTAAAATAGCCGCCCATGGCACCCAGTACCACCGGCATCGGATTGCTGCGCGGATTGGCGGCAAAGTAATCGACAATGCGGAAAGCCTTGGCCGCATCGCGCTTTGCCAACGCGGTGGTGAGCTCGAAAACGTTGAAGTCTTTACTGATGCCGATATTACGTTCGATGTCCTGGACGGAAATTTCCTGCTCCTTGCGTACATTGAGCATAAGCTTTTCGAGCTCGTTGACCACCTTGGATAGGTCCGCACCAAGGTATTCGGCCATCATGGCAGCTGCCTGCGGATGGATGCGCCAACCCCGATCCTTCAAGAAGGTATTGATCCATGGGGCGATCTTATCGTCGTATAACTTCGGCGATTCGAGCACCATCCCGGCCTTCTGGGCCACTTTATAGACCTTGCGCCGCTTATCGAATTTGCCATGTTTGTAAGCCAGTACGAGTACCGTGCTCCGCATTGGGTTTTCGAGGGAGGGGCGCTATCCCGGCACCGAGGGCGAGCGGATGACGCTGGAGTGGCTGCAGGCCCAGTACGAGGAGATGGGTCTGGAGCCGGGCGGGCCGAATGGCCAGTGGCTGCAGGACGTCGTG